>JALQST010000129.1 GCA_023264315.1 Nodosilinea sp. BSH.14 | reverse complement strand
TCCAACCTCACCGGGGCCGTCTACGCCACCGATGGCGGCTGGACCAGCTACTAAGGACACTCACCATGACCCGACATCCGAGGATTCTGGCTTCCCTAGGCATCTGGGGGCTGATGCTTTGCGGCTGGAGCCAACCCAGCTATGGCGCTGATTTGCCCGTCCCTGAGGATTTGGCCTTAGACCAAATCCGGCTGGCACACCCCCAGGCTCAGGGGGCGAGGCAACCTCGCCCCTACCTGGCAACGGACATTGAAACGAATCAGCCTGAGACAGAACCCTCTGAAACGGATCGGGCTGAAACGGATCAGCCTGAGACAGAAGACTCTGCAACGGATCAGCCTGAAACCAATCGGGCTGAAACGGATCTGGTTGAAGCGGATTCATCTGAAACCAATCCACCTAAAGCGGATTCTGGGGACACCGAACTACCCGCTGCCGCTGTTCCGGTGGGGGGCTTTTGGCTCAACCCAGCGCTGATTAACGGCGAACGCATTGCTGAGGTGCGGGTGTATCTCGAAAATCCCACCGAGGATGCCGAGGCCAACGGTCGCCTAGAGCAGCAGATTCTCGCCGCCTTCACCGTGCAGGCGGGGGATAGCGCCAATCCACTGTTTCTAGAGGCTGGGTTGCGGCGGGTGCAGCAGCTTGGCGAGGTGGAAACGGCTCGGTATGGGCTGTATGAGGTACAGATTCCGGGGGACGTGGTGGTGGTGCTGGCGGTGCGGCTGGCCCCGGAGGTAGTGGAGCGGCCTGGGCAATCGGGGCTGTTTGTAACGGGGGACTGGCGCGAATTTCCCAACCTCTACACCAGTGATCGGGCGACGGCGGTGGCCATTTTGCGGGGAGGACTCTCCAACTTCACCAGCGGCAACACCTGGTTTGGCCAAAGCGGTCTGCTCACCCAGGGCAACCCCCTAGCCCGCGATCCGGCTGGCCCCGGCACCTACAGTTGGTTCGATGGCTATTTAGAACTGGGGGCGGCGGGCATTACCCAGGTGGGAACCCAGCCCCTCTACGTCTATGGTGGGGCCAGCAGCCTGGTTTCGACCACCCTGCAACCCGATTTATTTGAGTCCGACAACCGCATTTTTCACGCCATCGAAGACCTCTATGGCGGCGTGATCTACGGCTATCGCACCGAAACCGAGCGGCTGGGGCTGAACCTTTCTGTAGGACGACAGGATTACCGCATCAGCAATGGGCTGTTGTTTGCCAATGGGGCGGGCAACGGCGGCGACCGGGCCACGGTGCTCTCCAATCCGCGCACCGCCTTTGAAAATACCGTGATTGGCCGCTTCCGCTGGAATGGTCTGCGCCTAGAGGGCTTTTACCTCGACCCCAACGAGCTTTCCCTGATCGACAGCCAAACCAAATATCTGGGCGTCAACCTAGACTACGACAGCGACCCCGCCCTACAACTGGGCCTCAGCTACATCCATGTGCCCCGGTCGAACTTTTCCTACTTCACCCTCAACGACACCTTCTCCCGCCAGGGATTGAACGTCATCTATCCTCGGCTGCGGCTCACCAACCCCCTTGGGTTAGATGGGGTGTGGCTTCAGGCCGAATACGTCCACCAGTGGAACAGCAACTTCGACATGGCGGCCAGCGGCGCTTGGGGGCAACTGGGCTACACCTTTCGGGATGCACCCTGGACGCCCAGCCTCAGCTATCGCTACGCCTACTTCAGTGGCGATGACCCCAATACCGCCACCTTCGAGCGCTTTGATCCGCTCCTTTCCGGCGGCGGCCCCGACACCTGGATCCAGGGCAGCAACCTGGTCAAAATCTACCAAAACTCCAACCTCATCACCCATCAACTGCTGCTCAGAACCCGCCCCTTCGAGCGGTTTGACCTGGCCCTGCAATACATCCACCTATCCGCCGCCAACCTCAATAACCTAGGCGGAACCCAGGCCCTTTCTTTCCTCGAATCCAGCCACATTGGCCAAGAAGTGACCCTCACCGCCCGCTATAACCTGACGCGCAATTTCCTGCTCTACGGCAGCGGTTCCGTCGCCTTTCCCGGCTCGGCAGTGCAATCGGCCCTCAACAGCCAACCCGGCCCCTGGACTTTTCTTCAGCTTTCCGTGCTGATGAATTTTTAGATGAATTTTTACTGGACGACTTGGCTGCCGTGGGCGCGGGGATCGTCGATGATGGCGCGACGGCTGAGGGGATCGGTGGTGATGTCGGAGGTGCGGCCTAGGGCTTGGGCGTGGGGGAGGGGGGCGGCGGCAATCAGGGCATCGAGGTTGTCGGCCAGGATGGGGCGGGGTTGTTCGCCAATGGCCGTCGCCACCGGGGTGTGGCTGGGATCAAAGTAAACGAAGTGGGGAATGCCATCCACCCGGTATTCCAACATTTCCGGCAGCCATTTGTCGTTGTCGATATTCAGCATGACGAAGTTCACCTGGTCGCCGTAGGTGTGGCGCAGGTCGGCCATGGCGGGGGCCATCGCCTGACAGGCGGTACACCAGTCGGCATAGAACTCTAGCAGGGTGGGTTTCCCGTTGGTTTGGGCCAGTTCGTAGGGGGTGGCGGTTTGGGCCAGGGAGGCCAGGGAGGGAGTGGCGGCTTGGGCGCGTAGGCCAAAGAAAACGGCGACCGTGAGGGCAATGGCCGCGAGGGCAATCACCAGGTTGCGCAGGGCGGAGGCGGAGGCAGGGACGTTTGCAGCCATGGGAACGGGGAGAAACTAGCGGTACAGTGGGAACGGTGGCAGCACCAGGGCCGCGCCTTTATTAGTCTATCAGCCATGAAAAAACGGGTTAAACTCACCTTCCCCAAGCGGTCGATCCACATGCCGATTACCTATCGGCTGGCCAAGGACTTTAACATTGCCGCCAACATCATTCGTGCCCAGGTCGCCCCAAACCAGGTGGGCACCCTGGTGGTGGAGTTGTCGGGGGACATTGACCAACTCAATGACGGCATCGACTGGCTGGAGGCCCAGGATATTCAGGTGTCGGTGGCCAGCGGCGAAATCGTCATCAACGACGATCTCTGTGTCCACTGTGGCCTCTGCACGGGGGTATGCCCCACCCGCGCCCTCACTTTGGATCCCACCAGCTTTCAGTTAGTTTTTAACCGCAGTCGCTGCATTGTGTGCGAACAGTGTATCCCCACCTGCCCGGTGCAGGCCATTTCCACCAATCTTTAGCCCTCACCCCCGGCCCCTTGCCCGGCGGCAGAGCGACGCTAGAAAAGGTCAAAGGGGTCACCGCACCATGACGGGGGCTAGCGAATCCCGGCCTGCTCCAATTGTTGGCGCAGGCGGCGAATGTGGCTCGTGCGGCTGCTGAGGTGGGCCGTTTTGCCTTCGATCAGAACGTACACGCGCCCCGAGAAAACCTGCCGTAGGGCGGCCCGTTGAAATACCAAAACTCCGTCATCGCGGGCATCGGGCACTTCCTGGTAGCCCATGTCCGCCAGGATGTTGGTGAGTTGTTGCTTGAAGGTTTTTTGGCTGGGGCAGGTGAGGGTGAGGGTGCTGCTGCGGTTGAGGCTGGCCCCCACTAGGCCCCCAATCGCCCCTACGAGTAGCCCAAACTGGTTGGGAATGCCGGTGTCTAGGCCCACGTCCAGGACTTGCGTCGCCAGGAGGGCGGTGATGAGGGCCGTGCCCACAAAATAGTAGAGAAAGGTGAGGCCAAAACCGGGGCCTTGGGGCAGGGTCGGGGTTTCGTCGGGGGAGGGGGCCATGGGGAATGGGGGTACAACAAGCCAGCCTTCATCGTATCAGCAGATCACAACGCCCTTTCATGATCGCCATCCTCACAACGCCCTCCGTCCTGGCTCGGCGGTGGGGATGGGCCAAGGGGATGAGCCAACGGGATAAGATAGAAACTGGCCCTGTCGTAGTCTTCGCCATGCAAACCCAAGATCGTCCCCTATCCATTGCTGACCCAGCCCTACGGGAGGGACTAGCCCCCCGACGGGCCAGCGTGAGCCGCACCACCGGAGAAACCGATGTGCGGGTGAGCCTGAACCTGGATGGTACGGGGCAATGCACCGTGAATACGGGCATTCCGTTTTTGGATCACATGCTGCACCAAATTTCTTCCCACGGGCTGATTGACCTTGACGTGCAGGCCCAGGGTGATATTCACATCGACGACCACCACACCAACGAAGATGTGGGCATCACCCTAGGCATGGCGATGCACCAAGCCTTAGGCGATCGCAAGGGCATGACTCGCTTTGGCCATTTTGTCGCCCCCCTAGACGAATCCCTAGTGCAGGTGGCCCTGGATTTTTCAGGACGGCCCCACCTCAGCTACGGCCTTATCATCCCTACCGAACGGGTCGGCACCTACGACACCCAATTGGTGCGAGAATTCTTCGTGGCCGTGGTAAACCACAGCCAAATGACCCTCCACCTGCGTCAACTGGACGGCCTCAACTCCCACCACATCATCGAAGCCACCTTCAAAGCCTTTGCCCGCGCCATGCGGATGGCCGTTGAAGTGGATCCCCGTCGCGCCCACCTGATCCCGAGCTCTAAAGGGGTGATTTAGGCGTCGAAACAACCTAACATCCCTCCTATCCGCCTGAGACATCCTTGCTTTCGGAGCGGGTTTGTTACACTAAGTAAACCGCCGTTCATCTGGCGTTTTTCTTAGCCTGTAAGGATAAATTGGCATGACGGTTGCACCCTCACTCACCCCGCTGCTAAAGACCAACGACCTGCTTTCTAGGGAATACGGGGCCACCCGAAACCGCTTCGACCTGTCTTGGGAACCCACCCTGGCGGCGCTGCTGGGCTTGGGACGGTCGGCGGGGGCCGATTTTGTGGAGTTTTTCCTAGAGCGCAGCAACTACATTAGCGGTCAGGCCGAAGACGATGCGATTACCAGCATTTCGCCGCGCATCATCACCGGGGCTGGGGTGCGGGTGTTTTTGGGCAAGGCCGATTGCTACGTCAGCACCAATGACCTGAGTTTTCAGGGCTTGAAATCCGCCCTAGATAAGGCCCTGGGCATCATGGGCCTCACGCTGCCGGGGCCAGCGGCGAATATTTCCGACATTAACCTCGAACTGCTGCGCGACTACGCCAGCGCCCGATCTAAGGACGAATGGCTAGCCACCTGTAGCTCCATGCAGGAAATGGGCGATGTGCTGCTGGCCGCCAACGCCGCCCTGGCCAAGAACGCCAGCCATGTGCAGTCTCGCCGCGCCGTCTACTTCCGCGACTGGCAGGAAGTCCTGGTCGCCGCCAGTGATGGCACCTTTGCCCGCGACATTCGCCTCACCCAGTCCGTCGGCTACAACCTGCTCTGTGCCGATGGCGAACACCGTTCCTCCATTGGTCAACGGGCCGGAGACACCAGCAACCCTGCCTTCCTGCGCGAGTGGGACTACGAAACCGTGGCCCAATCTGTGGGCGAATCCGCCGGAAAAATGCTCTACGCCGACTATGTAGAATCCGGCAGCTACCCGGTGATTATGGCCAACCAATTCGGGGGCGTGATTTTCCATGAAGCCTGCGGCCACCTGCTCGAAACCACCCAAATCGAGCGGGGCACCACCCCCTTTATCGACAAAAAAGGCGAAAAAATCGCCCACGAAAACCTGACGGCCTGGGATGAGGGCCTTTCCCCCGACGCCTTTGGCACCATCGACATGGACGATGAAGGGATGCCCGCCCAGCGCACCCTGCTGATCGAAAACGGTATTCTGCGGAACTTCCTCTCCGACCGAGCCGGATCCATGCGCACGGGCCACCCCCGCACGGGCAGCGGTCGCCGCCAGGGCTACACCTACGCCGCCGCCTCTCGGATGCGCAACACCTACATCGCCCCTGGGGATTATTCCCTGGACGAGTTGTTCGCCTCCGTAGACAAAGGTATCTACTGCAAAAAGATGGGCGGCGGCAGCGTTGGGGCCACGGGCCAATTCAACTTCGGCGTCGATGAAGCCTACCTCATCGAAAACGGCAAAATCACCAAACCCCTCAAGGGTGCCACCCTCATCGGCGAAGCCACCGAGATCATGAACAAAATCTCCATGTGCTCCAACGACCTCGGCCTCGCGGCGGGCTTCTGCGGCTCCATCAGCGGCAGCGTCTACGTCACCGTCGGCCAACCCCACCTCACGGTAGATGCCATCACCGTCGGAGGCCGCTAACGCGATTGGTTGTTGGGTGTTGGTGATTTGTGGGATCAGTCGATCACAAATGTCCTCTTTTGCCGCGATCTAGCCCTCACCTCGTAGGAGAGGGGTTGGGGGTGAGGTCTTACGAGTGCTTCACCTAACCGCATCCTACGGCACCTAATTTCCTTCTACTGAACGCTTAATCCAGATCAACGGTGGGCCGTGCCCACCCTACCGAACTTCAACCTTTACTCATAAATTATGCCGACCATTCAAGATATTGCCGCCTACGCCGAAGCCAGTGCTCAAAAGCTGGGCGTCACCAAATACGACGTTTACGGGTCTTCCGTAGACGAAACCAGTGTCCAAGTGGATAAGGGCGACCCCAAGCAGGTGAAAGCCTCCAACCGCTCCAGCGTCATTGTGCGGGTGTGGAACGACCAGGGCAAAGTGGGCGTCACCTCCACCAGCGACGTAGACCCCACGGGCATGGATTTGGCCCTGGAAAGCGCCCGTGATGCCAGTGCCTTTGGCGTTGCCGACCACATCCCCGACTTCAGCCCCGAAGCCACCGCCCCCACCGCCGAAGTGGATCTACCCCCCGTCGATCCTGCCCCTGTGGGGGATCTCATCCAGCGCTTAGTTGCCCTAGAAAAGCAGCTCCTAGAGGCCCATCCCGCCATTGCCAGCGTGCCCTACAACGGCCTTGCCCAGCGCAGCATCGACCGCTTTTACCTCAACAGTGCCGGAGCCTTGCGCCAAGAAGCCCGCTCCTACGCCTCGGTCTACCTCTATAGCAAAACCGAACAGGAAGGCCGTAAACCCCGCTCTGCCGGAGCGGTACGGGTGAACCGAGGGCTACCGCTGCTGGATTTGGAGGGCTGCCTGAAGGAAGCTGCCGACAAGACCATCAGCCACCTGAATTACGACAAAATCGCCTCCGGCAAGTATCGGGTGGTGTTTTCCGGGGAAGCCTTCCTGAGTCTGCTGGGGGCGTTTTCCAACCTGTACAACGCCCAGAGCATTCTGGATCACCGCAGCCTGTCCACGCCGGATTCCCTCGGTACGGTGGTGGCCTCCGACCTGCTCTCGGTCTACGACGATGCCCTCCACCCCGAAAACATCAGTGCCGAAACCTTCGATGGCGAAGGCACCCCCACCCGCCGTGTGCCCATCCTCGAAAAGGGCGTGCTCACCCACTTCCTCCACAGTGCAGGTACCGCCAAACGCATGGGCGCATCCCCCACGGGCCATGCCAGCATTGGCGCGAAGGTTTCCGTTGGCCCCAGCTACTACCATGTGCTACCGGGGACAGAAGCGAAGAGCGAGTTCTCTCTAGAAAATGCCGGCAACGTCATCCTCATCGACGACCTGCAAGCCCTCCATGCCGGGGTCAATTCCCTGCAAGGCTCGTTCTCTCTGCCCTTCGACGGCTGGCTGATTAACCAGGGCGAACGGGTCAGCGTCGAATCCGCCACCGTGGCCGGAGATTTCCGCGACCTGCTGAAGGCGATCATCCATGTCGAACCCCACGTTGAGATCACCCCCGAGGGTCTTTGCCCCCGCATTTGGGTCGATTCCCTCTCCATCACCGGAGAACAGTAGGACGGGGTAAGGGGAGGGCATAGCGGTGGGGTGCATTCGCGGCTTCAACCTGCTCGGCTGATGTTGGATCACCCCCCTTGGCCGCAATTCTTTGACTTTCGACCTGACCCAGCTACACCTAACCAACATGTCCTGTGTGCCAGAACGAAGCTTAGTCAGGATAACTGCCTCCTAGTGCTGACCATGATGCCAGATGACAAGCCCGAACAGACCCTTTATGAAGTTGCGGGTGCTTTGCTGCCTGGCAGTCCAGAAAGCCTGCAAAGCTCTGGCCCCATTACCCCAGAGAATCCCAAGATTATTTCCCTAGAAGGGCAGCTTTAGGGGGTAGAATAGCTCTAGGAAACTCCTGTACTAGAATAGAGATGATTAACCGCTAGGTTTGGCTCAATTTTCTGGCTCTGTTGCCTGGTACGACGCTGACTGTCCTCACCATTGCCGTTGCGTTTCTGCGGTTCTATGACGAACAAGATTTCCAGTTCCTCCAACTCATTGCCCAGCCGAGAGACTGGAGCAACCGACTCACCGTGGAAGCCTTCGTGGTG
>JALQST010000128.1 GCA_023264315.1 Nodosilinea sp. BSH.14 | reverse complement strand
TCGCAAGTCGGGTAAGGCGTGGATCTATAGCTGCCGTCTGCCCGTGGCCCCACCTGCCAATACTCCCCCTGATGGCGGAGTGATCCACCAAGTGATCCGTGGATCAGAACCGTCCACCCCAACTGGCACAGGATCAGAAAATACCCCACAAGGGAAAATCCCTGAAACCACTGCATCGCAAGACATTCAGGATTTAGAGCCTCAACCATCCAACCCAACGACGACCGGATCAGAAAAAAATTCTCAAAAAACTGATCAGGTGGATCAACAACACCCTCTACACCATACAGAGAGCGGGTTTCAGGTGGATCACTTAAGTGATCCATTGGTGATCGGTGGATCACTTGGACAAAACCCACCTGATCCACTCGATCTGAGCGACGAAGAACTCGCAGAACTCCTGGGAGGTGCTGACGGTGGCTCCTAGGGATTGCGAAAAGCTCTTGGCCGTGGTGCGTACCTTTTTGGGCTGGCGGAGGCAAGTTCAGCCCGAAGACCTAGCCGATCTGTTTGGCCTTCTGGGGCGGCTAGACCGGGCTGAAAAGCAAGCCTTCTGGGCTTGGCTGGGGGTTAATGCTCCCAACGTCCGTAAATGGCTGATGGCAAAAGGTTCTGAGACTCGGAGGGCGGCGTGAACATTACCCTGCTGACGACAGAAGAAGCCTGTGAACTCCTGCGCTGTAAGCCTGACGCGCTCAAGACCCTGCGTGACCAGTGGATTTCTGGGGTTCACTATGTGCGGCGGGGGCGTGGCCCCACGGCTCCTATCCTCTACATCCGCGAAATGATTTTGGATTGGCTGGTCAATCAGGATGCCCCCGAAACTCACCTGGCCGCGATCGAAAACTTCCGGCGTACTCTCCCCAGTGGGCAAAAGCGCTCCTTTGGGCGGCGGGCAAGCTAAGCACTCAACAAACCTCTCGTGTTGAGTCATTTGTTGAGTAGCCACTCAACAAGGTCAAACCCTTACACCACAAAGATTCTGAGCTTTGGTTGAGTCATTTGTTGAGTTGTTGAGTGGTCTCTAAAATAAATCTGGCGTGGTGGGGTGACTCTTAATCAGTCCGGCATAGTCCTTATAAAGAGTCTTCACGTCATGGCCCGTGATGGCCGCCACCTCTACCGGGTTCATTCCCGCTTCTAGGGCATGGGACACAAAGGTATGGCGGGTTTTGTAGGGCGTTCGATAGGGCACTCCCTGGGTCTCCAGCACCTTTGTCCATCCCCGCTCACTGAAGTTACCCTCGGTGATTGGGCCTCCCTCCGGTGCCGGAAATACCAAAGCATCGGGGTCAACGTCCTGGGGCATTCGTGCCCGTAGCATCTCAGCCAACGATGGCGATAGCTTCACCTCCCTAGCCTTGCCCGTCTTGGTGTCTTTGAACTGCCCGTGGGTGTGGCTCTCCCCAAACCAAACCACGGTGCAATCCTCATTCAGATGTCGCCACCGTAGCCCGTTGACCTCCCCTGTCCGGCATCCAGTCCCAAACTTAAATCGCACATAGTCTGCGTAGTGCTTGTAGTAGCGGCTTTCGGCAAACCCTTCCAGGATGCGCCTTACCTCATCCTTGGTGAATGGCCTATCCTTCTGCTTTGGGGGATTCCTCACCGTCAAATCGGCCCACGGGTTGACCTCCACCAGCCCTTGCCCCATGGCCCACTGCCATCCAGCCCGCAACAGCACCAGGCGCTCACGGGTGGTCATTGGCTCCAGGTTTTCACCCAACCACTCCATGAATGCCTCAGCCTCGGAATCACTGACCGGGCGATCACTAAAGGAGTCCCGTAGCCACGTCACCAGCCCTCGGTATTTCTCAAGGGTACGCGGCTGTACCCGTTTTGCCTTCCACTCAATGAACCGCTCAAATAGGTCAACAGCCCCGATGGTCTGGGCCTGCTGGCTACGGTCGGTTTTGTACTTAGCCAAGGTCGGGTCATAGTTCCCGCTTACCATATCGAGGCGGATCTGGTTGGCCCGCTGCTGCGCCACCGCTAAGTTCACGGGGTCATGCCTCAGCCCCAAAGACATCGTTTTCCGCTGCCCCTGGTAACGCCACCGGAGGCGAATCCAGCCGTCTATGTTTTCGATTGCCACTTCACCCTTGGGAGTTCTGGCCATTTTCGGATACCCAATCTGTACCCATTGAATCGCCAAAAGCCCCATTCTTTCGTCAAAATCCGGTAAGGACGTACCCGTTTATGGCCGTTATCGATGCTACCCATAAACGCCGAAACCCCGCCCAGTGGCGAGGTTTCAGTCTATCGGAGCGGCGGGATTTGAACCCACGACCCCCACTACCCCAAAGTGGTGCGCTACCAAGCTGCGCTACGCCCCGAATTTACGCGCATTAATCGCTCTCATCTAGAATAGCACAGCTCTCTGTCACAAATATCGACATCCTCAAAAATCTCCGTGCTTCATCGGCCTCCAACGCACAAGGACATTGTTTATGGATCCCATGACTGGCTCTTTAGGATCGCAGGAATCACTACGCCTAGGCCGTTTCTTTCGGCTGGCGGTGGCCAACATTCTGTCTAACCTCATGGTTCCCCTGGCGGGGCTAGTGGATACGGCATTTTTGGGCCATCTGGATGCCATTCACCACCTAGGGGGCGTCGCCCTGGCTACGGTTATCTTCAACGTGGTCTATTGGAGCTTCGGCTTCCTGCGCATGGGCACCACGGGCACCACCGCCCAGGCCAGAGGGCGCGGCGACCAGATCGATCTCTGGCTGATTCTGCTGCGGCATGGCACGGTGGCGCTGGGCTGTGGGCTGCTGATTGTGTTTCTCCAGGTGCCGATTCGGGAGATGGGGTTTGCCCTACTTCAGGCCGAGGCCGACGTGAAGGCGGCGGGCTATGCCTTCTACAACGCCCGCATTTGGGATGCTCCAGCGGTGTTGCTCAATATGGTGCTGCTGGGCTGGTTCCTGGGCCGAGAGCAGGGGCAGCGGGTGCTGATGTTGTCTCTGATCGGCAACGGCAGCAACGTGGTCTTTAACAGTCTGTTCATTGGCTATTGGGGCTGGGCCAGTGCCGGGGCTGGGCTGGGGACAGCCCTCAGTCAATATGTGACGATGTTCCTGGGCGTCGCGCTGATTCTGCGGGAAGGGGGGCTCAACAAACTCCGCCACGTGGCCCCCCAGGGCTGGGATAGACAAGCCCTCCAGGGTATCTTTTCCCTCAACCGCGACATCCTGATTCGCACCTTTGCCCTGGTGATGAGCTTTGCCCTGTTCACCAACCTCAGCGCCGCCCTGGGCACCCAAACCCTGGCCGCCAATACCCTCCTGATCCAGGTGGTGATGCTGTCCGCCTACTTCGTTGACGGCATCGCCTTTGCCACCGAAAGCTTTGCCGGACGCTACTATGGCAGCGGCAACGGGGCAGCGTTGCGCCGACTGCTCTGGGTGGGCGGCGGCACCAGCGTCGGGTTGGGCCTCGCCTTCGCCTTTGCCTTCAATCTGTTCCCCCAAACCCTCTTTGGCCTACTCACCAGCCACGAAACCGTCATCGCTACGGTGGAAACCTACGTCGGCTGGCTGCTCCCCATCCTGGGCCTAGGGGCCATCGCCTATATGCTCGATGGCTATTTCCTCGGCCTCACCGCCGGACGGGTGCTCCGTAATGCCACCGTCCTCGCCGCCGGGGTCGGATTTTTTCCCCTGGCCCTCCTGTCCCAGCGCTGGGAAAGCCCCCACCTGCTATGGTTCGCCCTGGCCGGGTTGATGGCAGGCCGTGCCCTGACGCTCCTGTGGGCGGTGCCGTCATCCCTGCGGAGCCCTGGGCCTACGCCTTCTTCTGGGGATCCGACGACTGGGCTTGGGCCAGGGGAGTAATGCTGGCCTCTGGCCCCAGTAGAACGATGGTGGGATCGCAGAAAAAGGTTTGGGCCACGGCTTCAATGTCGAGGGCCGTCACCGCACTGACCCACTCAGGAAACTGGTGATCAAACTCAACACCGAGGCCGAGCACTTCATACCAGCCCAGCAATTGGGCCAGTTGGGCGTTGGTTTGTTTGCCCAGGGCGTATTGCCCCAGCAGTTTATTCTTGGCCGCTTGCAGTTCGTCGTCCGTCAGCAGGGTATCGCGCAGGCGTTCCACCTCAAACCGCAGGCCCTCTAGGGCGGTGGCGGCGTTCTCGGGGGCCGTGCCCATGTAGGCCACAAACTGCGACGGCCCCAGGCGGGTGGGATAGAAGGCCGACACATCGTAGGCCAGCCCGCGTTTTTCCCGCAGTTCCACAAACAGGCGGCTAGAGAGACCATTACCCAGGTAGGTATTGGTTAATTTGAGGGCGGCATAGGCGGGATGCTGCACCGCTGCCCCCCCGTAGCCCACCATCACAATGGCCTGGTTGGTGTCTTGCAGGATGGGCACACAGACGTTGACGGGCTCCACCGGCGGAACCTGTAGGGCGGGGGGCGGCGTCGAGGGCTGGGGCCAATCGCCTAGGGTGCGCTCCACCTGATCCACAGCCGCTTCGGGGCTAATGCGGCCCACCACCGTGACCACCACGTTATCAGGCCGGAACTGCTGGCGGTGAAAGTCCAGCAGTTGGGATTGGGTGAAGGCGGCCACACTGGCCTCAGTCCCAATGCTGGACAGGGCATAGGGGTGGGATCCATACATAGCCTGACGCAGCGCATTGAAGGCCACGGTGAAGGGCTGCTCCTGCATCGATCGAATTTGCTGAAGGGTCAGCCGTTGTTCGAGGTCAATCTCTGACAGGGGAAAGCTGGGGTGGCGCAGCAGGTCGGCAGCCAGGGTAAAAATCTCCTCGAAGTCGGCGGCGACGGTTTTCAGGCTGATCACGCTGTAGTCGGCGGCGGCATCGGTACTGAGGCTGGCCCCCACGGATTCCACCGCTTCCGCAATGTCCATGGACGACAGGCGGTCGGTGCCCTTGGTTAGCAACCCCATCAAGAAACTCACCAAACCAGCGGTGGACGGGGTTTCAAAGGCGCTGCCCGCCCGAATGAACAGGCGGGCCGAGATGATGTCCGCCACGGGGTTTTCGAGGGCCAACACCGTGAGCCCATTGGCCAAAACGGTGCGGTGCAGACGGGGAGCGTGGAGAAGAGAGGCTGTCACAGGCGGAGTAGGGGGGGTAGAGGACGGAGGGGAGTCGGGAGTCGGGAATCGGGCGGCGCCGGGGGGTAGGGGTAGTGTACTCGGGATGACCTAGGCGGGCCGCAGAATGGTGGACGCATAGCGCAAAGGCGTGAGATATTGGCCGACGATTTGGCGCAGGGTGGCTTCGGTATAGCTTTTGACCGTGGGTACGTAGGTGAGACAGCGGTCGGCGGCGGCGATGGTGCCGTAGTAGCCGTAGAGGCCCGCAATTTGGCCCGGGGCTTCGGTGGAAAAGGCGTAGTCATTGCAGAGCAGGCGCTTGGCCCGCGCTAGTTCGGCCTCGGGGATGGGTTGAGCCGCCAGTTCGCTGAGGCGATCGCAGATAATCGCCTCCACCCGATCCACCTGCTCCGCCTCCAGCCATGCCTGGATGGTAAACAGGCTGCAATCGCGCTGGAGGGAAAAACCCGCCGTGACATCCTGCACCAGTTGACGTTCCTCCCGCAGTTCCCGCACTAGCCGCGAGCTCCGCCCCTGGGCCAGCAGAGCCGACAGAAGATCCAGGCCAAAGGCGGTAGATAGGTCTTCGATGCCGGGGCCTAGCCATGCCATGGACAACCGAGCCTGTTCCAGGCGGGGCAGGGTGAGGATGTCGCGGTGCACGCCTTGGATCTGGGGTAGGGCAGGCACCGGCGGCGACGGACAAGGGGCCGGGCTGGGAAAGGCCCGAAAGGCATGACGCACCATTGCCACCGTGGGTTCGAGGGGCAGCCCCCCCGTAATCACTACGGTCATGTTTTGAGGCTGGTAGTGGGCCTGGTGAAAACAGCGCATTTCCTCTGGGGATCGCTGCTGCAAAATCTCGGCGGTGCCCAGCACCGGACGACCGTAGGGATGGCCTTGATAAATCTGCTCCACCATGGCCTGATACCCCAGCCAGTCGGGATCGTCATGGGCCTGACGGATTTCCTCCAGCACCACCTGCCGCTCCCGCACAAACTCATCGGCGGGGATCGCCGCATGGAGCAGCAGTTCCGCCAGGTAGGGTAGGGTGGCGGGCAGCCTATCGGCAGCCATGATAATGAAAAAGTGGGCGTAGTCGTGGCTGGTGGCCGCATTAGTCATACCGCCCTGGGTTTCAATGGCGTAATCAAACATCCCGGGCGGCAACTGGTCGGTACCCTTAAAAATCATGTGTTCCAGGAAGTGAGCCATGCCCGCCCATTCGCTGGGTTCCACCGCCGCCCCTGCCTTCACCCACACATCGGCCACCACCACTGGCGTTGCCGCAATGTCTTGATGAATGAGCGTTAACCCGTTCTCGAGCTGAATGACGCTGGCAGGAAAATCAACCAAATTCAACAGGCCAATCCTTTCTCAATACCTTAAAAGCTTCGGGTTTATCGCGGTTGCATCGCAGCGGCCAATCATAGGACAACCCGCTAAGCCCAGCCTTGATCTCCGTGGGAAGAGAGGGCGGCAGATAGCCGAGATTCCGGCTCGTTGCCTATCTCGTTGCTTATTCTAGCGCCTAACTTCCCTAGTCTACCCAGGGAAAACGGACCAGACGGTTCACGGCGAGCGATCTTCAGGAAGTTTTTACCTCGCCCAAGCCAGTCTGACTCGGCGGCTACGTTGCATCGTCCCAACATCAGATCCATAGCCAAGCCTGCCCCATGCAGCAATTCTCATTTTGGCCAATTGGCCGTTCGTCCTGATCTGTGAGCCTGTCGAACCGTCGCAGGGTGAAAAGACTTCGACAGGCTCAGCCTGAGCGGTATTTTATTCACCAGCCTAGTCGTCCTGAGAATGGCGGTGCCCCATGAGAGGTTTCCGACTTTTCGGTTACAGTCCTTTACACTGAGATGCAGGCTTAATTCCTTTTGTAAATTCTGTAAACCCCATTGGCAAGGTGTAGCTATGGTGCAAAAAATTCAAAAAACCGATGACGAGTGGAAGCAACAGCTCACCCCTGAGCAGTACCAAGTCACCCGCAAACACGGCACAGAACGCGCCTTTACCGGGGCCTACCACGACAACAAAGCCTCCGGCACCTACACCTGTGTGTGCTGCGGGACAGAACTGTTCTCCTCGGACACCAAGTACGACTCGGGCACGGGTTGGCCCAGCTTTTGGGCTCCGGTGAAGGAAGACCATGTGGCCACCAAACGCGATGTCAGCTTCTTCATGGTGCGCACGGAGGTGCTCTGTGCCGCCTGTGATGCTCACCTCGGGCACGTTTTCAACGATGGGCCAGCCCCCACCGGCCAGCGCTACTGCATGAACTCGGCGGCCCTTCAGTTTCACCCCAAGGAAGGCTAACCCCAGGGCCATGTCAGGGGGGGCTGTCCCAATCCAGATCCACTGCGATATCCAGGGCAGCGGTGCGCCGATCCTATGCCTCCACGGCCATCCGGGATCGGCCCGCACCATGGCGGTCTTTTGTGAGCGGCTGTCACGCCAGTATCAAACCCTAGCCCCAGAATTGCGGGGCTACGGGGCCAGTCGGGTGCGGCAGCCCTTCCATCTGGAGGACAGCCTGACGGATCTAATGGCGCTGCTGGATCGGCAGGGCATTGACCAATGCTGGGTGTTGGGCTGGTCGTTGGGGGGCATTCTGGCCCTAGAACTGGCCCTGCGCTACCCCGACCGAATTCAGGGGTTAATCCTGATCGCCACGGCGGCCCGTCCGGTGAGCAACCATCCCCGTCCGTCCAGGCTGGAGGTGGTGAATACCGGGCTAGCCTCGCTGATCAACCTCGCGATCCCCGGCCATCCCTGGGTAATCCAAACCCTGGGGAAACGATCCCTCTACCGCTATTTACTGCAACGACATACGCCAGCAGCCTACCGTCGGTTGGCCAAAGAAGGCTTCTGGGCCTTTGTGCGTACCTCCCGCCATGCTCACCAAGCCTTGAACCGGGCCATGGCCAAGGGCTACAACCGGTTGCCCGAAATCGAACAGATTACCGTTCCCTGCCTGGTGCTTTGCGGCGAGCACGACCGCCACATCACCGCCCAAGCTAGCCTAGAGACCGCCCATCGTCTACCCCAGGCCGAGCACCGTTGCTATGCCAACACCGCCCATCTGCTGCCCTGGGAAATCCCGGAAAAACTCCTCAACGACATTGGGGCATGGTTAGAAAGCCATGCCCCAACCAAAAGCCGATCCCTAAT
>JALQST010000127.1 GCA_023264315.1 Nodosilinea sp. BSH.14 | reverse complement strand
AGGCAGGTGCTATGAAGCAGAAACCTAGATCGCGAGGTTTAGGAATCACCGTGGGTTTACCCCGGTGAGGATGTCAAAGTCCAGGGTTGTAACCCAGATCCGTGACCCAGATCGAGATTCACCCAGACCATCAAACTCCGTGAAAACCCCACTACAAAGGGCGGGACTGATTAACCAGTCCCGCCCTTTACAGATCGGCGTTGAGGGTTTGAGTGTCGCTAGGCCGGGAAAGGCGGCGTAGACGGGCTGCTACAGTCCACGTCGTCGGCCCCATTCACCCACCGCAGTGAGGAAACGCCTAGTAGAGGTCTTCTTCTTGGTGGGTGAGGATGGTGCAATCCGAGGTGGGGTAAGCCACGCAGGTCAGCACGTAGCCAGCGCCGATTTGATCGTCATCCAGGAAGGATTGATCGGATTGGTCAACGGTACCGGCGGTGACTTTGCCAGCACAGGTGGAGCAAGCCCCGGCGCGGCAGGAGTAGGGCAGGTCGATGCCTTGCTCTTCAGCGGCATCAAGAATATACGTATCATCATCCACATCGATGGTGGTATTCAGCCCTTCAGCCTCGTTGATCAGCGTAACCTTGTAGGTTGCCATGATGCTATCCTCTCATCAATTACAGATCGGGTGACTACCGAGAAAACAACCTAGGAATAACGGCTCCGGCGGCTGCTCACGGCAGGTTCCACACATTCCTGATACTACGGGAAAACCTGAAACCTGTCTTGTCTTTTTCCTGACTGGCTGAACGGGATTCGTAATCAAAACCATAGGATATGGATCGGTTTGCTTATAGGTGTTGGGGCGCTTTTTATGACCTCATCGGGCCTCCCGTCGCCCTATGGTTCTCGCCGCCTCCCGGCCTGAACCCCTTGATGCTCCGAGAATTTACCCCTTGCTAGCCAAAGTTTTGGAAGACTTTATGATTAGGTCTCGGGGGCACTCCTATGATGGAATCATAGGGTTTTCTGCCCAGAGTGCCGCCACTCCCACCGAGTTTGAAGTGGTGGCCGATCCCCTCATCTACCCTGGACTAGGGGACACCCCGTTCGATTATCGAGGATCATAACCATGGCGAAAAAGACAACCACGCCCCCCCCAACCCTGGCCATTGATATTGGCATTGGCGAGCCAGACCGCCAGGAGATTGCCGAGGGCCTGTCTAAACTACTGGCCGATACATACACCCTCTACCTCAAAACCCACAACTTCCACTGGAACGTAACCGGGCCGATGTTCCAAACCCTGCACCTGATGTTTGAGGCTCAATATAATGAGCTGGCCCTGGCCGTCGATTTGGTAGCCGAACGCATCCGTGCCCTCGGGTTCCCGGCCCCCGGCACCTACCAGGAATTTGCGCGGCTCTCCTCCATCCCCGAGGCGGAGGGAGTGCCCAGCGCCGAGGAGATGATTCGTCAACTGGTGGCGGGTCAGGAAGCCGTGGTACGCACCGCCCGATCCATCTTTCCAGCGGTGGACAAGGCCCACGATGAACCCACGGCAGATCTGCTCACCCAGCGGATGCAGGTGCACGAAAAAACCGCCTGGATGCTGCGGAGCTTGCTGGCCTAGCCATGGGGTATGGGCTTAGTGGCCACGGTGCTTCCCTGATCCTGCCTCTCCCGGGTTGGGCAACGGCTGACCCACCCGCCATTCCCTAGAGGCCAGGTTTAGGGGGCTGGCGACCTATGGCGTTCGAGGGCCAACTGCACCAGGGTATCCACCAATTCCGGGAAGGGGACGCCGCTAGCCTCCCAGAGCATGGGGTACATACTGGTAGCGGTGAATCCGGGGAGGGTGTTGATTTCGTTGAGGATAATCTCCCCGGTGGCCTCCACGTAGAAAAAATCCACCCGCGACAGCCCCGCCGCATCCACCGCCTGGAACGCCGCCACGGCCATGTCTCGAATCTGCTGGCTCACCGCTTCGGGCAGGGGGGAGGGGATGGTGAGGTCGGCTTGGCCGCTGGTGTATTTGGTTTCGTAGTCGTAAAAATCGCTTTGGAAGGTGATTTCCCCCAACACCGAAGCCCGGGGGCTGTCGTTGCCCAACACGGCGCATTCCACCTCACGGGCCACCACGCCAGCCTCCACAATCAGCCGTCGGTCGTAGCTGGCGGCGCTGTCGAGGGCGGCTTCTAGTTCGCGGCGGTGGGTGGCCTTGGCAATGCCCACGGAAGAGCCCAAATTGGCAGGCTTCACAAAGCAGGGATAGCCCAGTTCCGCCTCAATTCGGTCGCACAGTTTGGGGAAAACGCAGGGGTTTGACCACACCTCGCTACGGTTCACGGACAGGTACTTCACTTGAGGCAAACCCGCTTGGGCAAAGGCGTTTTTCATGGCGATTTTGTCCATCCCCACCGCCGAGCCCAGCACCCCAGAGCCCACCCAAGGCCGCTGCATCAGGGTGAACACGCCCTGCACCGTGCCGTCTTCGCCGTTGGGGCCGTGCAGCACCGGAAACCAGACCTCCACCTCGTCCACCTGGCTAAACTGGGGTAGCCGTTGTAGCGGAGTAATGGCGTCGGGTTCCGGCAGGTCGGTCAGCGGTAGGCCCGCCGCCAGCACCTCAGCGGCCTCAGTTCCGGCCAGCCACACCCCATCCTTGCGAATGTAGACGGGCAAAATTCGGTATTTCTCGGCATTGGCCCCGCTGCCCAGCCCCCGCGCAATGGCCTGGGCCGACCGAATCGACACCTCATGCTCCCCAGAGCAACCGCCAAACACCAAGCCCACCGTCATCGCCATGCCGTCGCCCCTATCACGCTAGTTAGCGCATAGGGTATCACAGACTGCTGAGCCTATTGCGGGGGGCAGGCCCGCAGGAGGAAAGTCGTCGATGGGCAGGCGGTCGTCGTCGATGGGCGCGAAGACCGCGCCCCTACGCAGCCCGTTATGGCAGGGACTAGACCGGGCTTACCTGTCGTCGTTCCGTGGCCAGTCGGCCATATTTGTAGTAGGCGGCACAGGCTCCCTCGGAGGACACCATGCAGGCTCCCAGGGGGCTTTCCGGCGTACAGGCGGTGCCAAACACCTTGCAATCCCAGGGTTTTTTCACCCCCTTGAGAATGTCGCCACAGGCACAGGCCCGATGATCCGCCACCTGCCGACCGGGGAGGGTAAACTTGGCCTCCGCATCCCACGCCGCCAGTTCTGGACGCATCCGCAACCCAGAGGCGGGAATATCCCCCAGCCCTCGCCATTCAAAGGTGGGGCGCACCTCAAACACCTCGGCCATCGCCCGCATGGCCACGGCATTACCCTGGTCGTTCACCAGGCGGGTGTACTGGTTTTCCACCTCACAGCGGCCCTCCGCCAACTGCTTTAGCACCATCCACACCGATTGCAGAATATCCAGCGGCTCAAAGCCCGACACCACCACGGGTTTGCCATAGTGGGCGGTGACGACTCGGTAGGGATCGGTGCCAATCACGGTGCTAACGTGCCCCGGCCCCACAAAGCCATCGAGTTGTAAATCGGGGTTATCCAACAGCGCCTCCAGGGCCGGAACTACCAGGACGTGGTTGCTAAACAAACTAAAATTCGCCACCCCTTGATCCCGCGCTTGTAGCACCGTGAGGGCCGTACTGGGGGCGGTGGTTTCAAAACCAATGGCAAAAAAGACCACCTCTTTATCCGGGTTGGCCTTGGCCATCGCCAACGCATCCAGCGGCGAATACACCATGCGAATATCCGCCCCCTCCGCCTTGGCTTGCAGCAAATTCAGGGTGGAACCGGGCACCCGCATGGCATCGCCAAAGGTGGTAAACATTACGTTGGGCTGCTGGGCAATGGCCATGGCATCGTCTAATCGGCCCTTCGGCATAATGCACACTGGACACCCCGGCCCATGCACCAATTCAAGGGTGGGCGGTAGTAAATGTTCCAATCCAAACTTAAAAATGGCGTGGGTGTGGCCCCCACAAATTTCCATGATCTTAATTGGCCCAGGTCGATTCTGGGTCAATTTCTCCACCAGTTGATCAATATCTGCCAAAATCCCTTGAGCCTTAGCCGGATCACGAAATTCATCAACATATTTCATGGCTAAATTATCCTTAAATGATGGACTAATGTGGATTTTTCAGAATCCTACTATTGGACTTATCCGCGTATTCGTTCTTCAAAAAGGCTGCGATAAAAAGATTTAGGATAACGCAAGTTTGAGCGACGCGTACAAGACCTTGGAGCGGTTTCTATCGGTACGGATTTAAGAGCAACGGCTAGGGACATAGAGGGTATGGGGTTGGGTGGGGGCCTGACGATTCTGGGATGAGTGGTTCTTCAGAGAATAGGATATCTTTCTGAAGGAACCTCGATGACCTATCTCCAACGAAGGGCTAAGGCGGTATAACATCGGGTATCAGATTCCATCCCCGCGCCCAGAGGTGAAACCCTGCCGTGCAGTTTTTACAGCAAGCCCAACCGCCCCTGCGTTTTTTGCCGCCCCAGCCTAATCGGACTGTGATTCGGGCAACCCAATGGCTGACGCCCTACTGGCTGCGCTGGCGAGAGAATTTGCGGCAGATAGAATCCCACCGTGTAGATCCGTTGGTGTATTTGATGCGGGATTTTCAGGCCCACAGGCACCGTTTCCTGCTAGCCTTTCGCCACCCCAGCCCCCAGGATGCCTTTTGTATGGCCCATCTGCTGTGGTACGACGTACCTCGGCGGGCGAAGGAATTGGGGGTGGTGCTGGATCAGCCGGTTCATGCCCACTTTATCTATGACCGGGGGATTCCCCTGTGGGCGGGGGCTTGGATGGGCGGGTTCTATGCGAGGCTGGGGGGCACGCCGATTCAGCGGGGCAAGCTGGATCGAGAGGGGTTGCGCTCGGCCCGACACCTGTTTGCCAACGGGCAATGGCCCATGGCGGCGGCACCGGAGGGCGGCAACAATGGCCATACGGAACTGATCAGCCCCCTGGAACCAGGCATCGCGCAGATGGGCTTTTGGTGCGTGGAGGATTTGCGACAGGCCGGACGCTCGGAGCAGGTGTCGCTGCTTCCCGTGGGTATCACCTATCAGTACACCTCACCACCGTGGGACAAACTGGACAACTGGCTCGACCGCCTAGAGCAGGAAACGGGATTGATCCCCCAGCCCCAGGCCGCGATGGCCACCGATGGGATCCGCCCTGCATCGCCCCATCATTCTGTCCAAGCGGGGTTTGCGGATGCCGCCCTACAGCATCGCTACCAACGACTGCTGGCCCTGGGAGATCACCTGCTTAGGGTGATGGAGGCCTACTACCAGCGGGTGTACCGGATGCCCGTGGCCACGCCCCCGGAGCCCTTTGCGGATCGGCTGGAGGTGTTGCGCGACACGGCCTTGCAGGTGGCCGAAACCTACTTTCAACTGCCTCCCCGGGGCAGCATGATTGACCGCTGCCGCCGGATTGAACAGGCGGGCTGGGAGCGAATTTTTCGCCAGGAGTTGGGCGAAGAACAGGCGCTTTCTGGCTTAGCCCGTGGCTTGGCCGACCGGGAAGCCGAAGAAGCCAGCCTGCGGATGTGGCATATGCGGCTGGTGGAAAATTTTGTGGCCGTCACCGGGCAATATGTGCGGGAACGCCCCACCGCCGAACGCTTCGCCGAAACCCTGATGATCGTGCGGGACATTGTCTGGCTGATTAAGGGCGAAAATCCCTTCCCCCGGCCCAAACTCGGCCCCCAAAGAGCCACTGTCACCGTGGGCGAGCCTCTCTCCGTCAGCGACCGCTGGACAGACTACAAAACCGGACGCAAACAGGCCGTCGCCCAACTCACCACCGATCTCCAACTGGCCCTAGAACGCATGATTCCCCAACCATAATTCCCCACCCTCCGGCTCCCCTCCGGCCCCCCTCTCCTCCCAGGAGAGGGGCTGGGGGTGAGGTCTCCCACAGGGCTGGGGGTGAGGTCTCCCACAGGGCTGGGGGTGAGGTCTCCCACAGGGCTGGGGGTGAGGTCTCCAACTATCGCAAGTAACTCACCAGGGCTTGCAGTTTCTCCCAGGCGGCTCCGCTGGCCAAGATATCCTGGGCGAGGGTGACGCCCTGGGCAACTTCGGCGGCCAAAGACTCAGCTTTGACCACTTCACCCACCTTCAGGGCGAGGGCCGCATTGAGGGCCACCACATCCCGCTGGGCTGGGCTGCCTTTGCCCTGCAACACGGCGCTGAGGATGGCGACGTTGTCGTCAATGTCGCCCCCCTGCAAGGTGCTGAGGGGGGCGGCGGTGAGGTCAACGTCCTGGGGATCGAGTGCCGCCGTGGTGACTTGGCCGCCGGACACGATGGCGAGGTCGGTTTTATCGCCCAGTCCGGCTTCGTCTAGGCGTTCGCGACCGTGCAGCACCACGGCCTGGGGAAGGCCCAATTGGTGGAGGGCGTGGGCCATGGTGGGCACCAGGGTTGGATCATAGACGCCGATAACCTGCCCCGTGGGTTGCAGGGGGTTGACCAACGGCCCCAGCAGGTTAAACACCGTCCGCACCTTTAGGGTGCTGCGCAGGGGGGCCACAGCTTTCATGGCCGGATGCCAGCCCCGCGCAAAGAGAAAGGTGATGCCCACGTCATCCAGGGCGCTTCTCACCCGGTCGGGATGGGCCTCTAGGTGCACCCCCAGCGCTTCCAGCACATCCGCCGACCCCACCTTGCTGGAGGCCGAACGGTTGCCATGCTTGGCTACTCGCAGCCCCGCCGCCGCCGCCACAAAGGCCACCGCCGTAGAAATATTAAAGGTGTGCGCCCCATCGCCCCCAGTGCCACAGGTGTCAATGCAAGGGCTGGAATGGAGAATCTTAGCCTCGCCGCCGAGGGATTGCCCCTGCAACACCCGCGCCATCCCCGCCAGTTCCTCCGCCGAGACGCCCTTACTTTGCAACGCCGCCAGCAACGCCCCCGACATCACCTCCGGGATGCCCTCACTCAACCAGCCCCGCATCAACCCCTCAGCCTCCGGCTCACTCAGGGATTCTCGCTGGATTAACCGCTGAAGCAGGGCAGACCAATCTTGGATTTCGGTGGCGTGGGTCACGGTAGGCATTCCAAACACAGCATCCCGCCCGCTCGGATGGCCACAGACGGGGTATAGACAATGTATCAGAGTCCTTGAATCGCCGGGACAGCCACGCCCACCCACGCCCCAACATCCCGTAGGGGCCAGATTTTCCGCTCCCTTCGTTGGCCTAGGGACAAGAACGCCCCGTCTTCACACATTCTTTATCGTGTTTCTTGAATACTCCGATTTGACCTCATCAAAAAAGTTGTTAACTTTTGCAAAAATTGTCCGGATGGATATAGCCTCAGTATAAACCGATAGTAAATTTTAGCTTTGAAATAAAAACCATTAAAAACAAGTAATTACACCATGGGCTAGGCCAAACCCAGGATCTACATTGGAACCATCAGGAAAAAGATATTGCAGATGATTTCAGCCAGGGTTTAACCACAAAAAACGGAATCTAATTTCATTCCGAAAACCCTCTCAGAAATGCCCTCAAAGGCCTTCACTGCACCATCTGATGAGAGCGCTTCTACGATGCTCAAATCCAAGGATAAGCCCCTTAAAACGGCTTAATTTCCTAATCCTCCTGAACCGTCCCTAGCTTACTTCACAACCTTTTTAGGAGACACACCATGCTGTCTACATCTTTCCGTAATACCCTAATCGCTTCTACTCTGTTAGTTGGCACTTCTATTCTCGTTAGCCCCGCTGCGTTAGCGAATGATCCAAGTCCAGCATCTGATCCTGGAGAGGTCTCCTCTACTGTGCAACTAATTAACCGAGTGACGTTTGCACCAGGAGCTACGAGAACCGTTCAGCCTGTCGAGGCACAAACCGATATCGCCTTTCCCCTAGGAACCGTGACAATTCGCAACAACCACCCTGACGGATGGAATCTAAATGTTGCATCGGCGAATGAAGGTGTGTTGGAATTTGGCACTCATACCCTATCTTATTCAACGATTACTCTGACAGATACGAGCGATATTACCGAAACTCCTGTCAATCCTACTACCGGGGGACTTCTGGCAACGGGTGATTTTAGCGCAAGAGTTGCTGGAGGGACAGAGGCAATTAGCGTTTCAGCCCTGCTCACGGTTCCGACAACTGTTGCGGCTGGTGCGTACACGGACACCCTCACCTTTACCCTCACCTCTAAATAGTTAGCGAGGATGACCAGGGTTATTCCTAGCTAGATGGGTCATCGTGCGGGGATAGGTTATCTCCGCACGATGGCGCTGAGAAGGAGGTGGGTTATGGTGGGTTGTGGG
>JALQST010000126.1:238-8316 GCA_023264315.1 Nodosilinea sp. BSH.14 | reverse complement strand
TTGCGAACCTGAAAAGCCTGAAACCACTGAAATCCCGTAGCCACTCCCACGAAAATTTGTATTTTTCGAGGTGCCCTATCCAATGAAGCCTGATTCTTGATTGCCTAACAACTCCCTAGGCTTCTGGGAAGTTTTGCCAACGGTTGTACGCCGCTACTTTGCACAGTCCTTGGCCTACACACTCACCAAAACTGCGGCCACGGTTAGAACCCTGCTACAGGTCTTGGTAGGATAGACCTCTGAACGTGAATTCCACAACAGCGCACCCTATTCTCACCCTCGTGAAGAAGTAGGGGATCACGTCGGTTTTAGGGATCGGTTATTTAAGGACACAGCAGCGATGGCAACCACATTAGGCGTCGGCGTTTTGGGCACTGGATTTGGCCAGAAGGTTCATATTCCTGGCCTTCAGTCTCACCATCGCACCGAAGTTGTGGCCGTCTATCACCGAGACCTCGCTAAGGCCCAGGCGGTGGCGGAAGCCCACCACATTCCCCACGCCTGCGACAGTATGGACGAGATCCTTGCCCTAACCGAGGTACAGGCCGTTACCGTGGCGACGCCGCCCTTTTTGCACCACGCCATGGCCACCGCCGCCATCAAGGCTGGAAAGCACGTTTTACTAGAAAAACCGACGGCCCTCAACGTCGCTGAAGCCTTGGAGATTCAAGCCCTGGCCCAGCAGCATCAGCGGGTGGTGACGCTGGATTTTGAGTTTCGCTTTGTCCCGGCATGGCAGCGGTTATCGGAACTGTTGGCCGAGGGCTATGTGGGCAACCTGCGTTTTGTTAAGGTGGACTGGACGGTGCCCAGTCGTGCCGATGCCAGCCGTCCCTGGAACTGGTACGCCCAAAAAGCCCTCGGCGGCGGTGCCCTCGGAGCCTTTGCCTCCCACAGTTTCGACTACATCACCTGGCTGTTTGGCCCCATCGCCCGCCTCAGCGCCCGCCTCAGCACCGCCATTCCCCAGCGGCCCGCCCCCGCCAGCGGCACCCTCAAACCCGTGGATGCCGACGACACCTGTAGCCTCACCCTGGATCTGGCCTGCGGTGCCCCTTGCCAGGTGGCGATTAGCTCCGTGGCCTATGCCGGACGGGGCCACTGGGTGGAGGTCTACGGCAACCAAGGCACCCTGGTTTTGGGCAGCGATAACCTAACCGACTACGTCCACGGTTTCCGCCTTTGGGGTAGCCAGGGCGGCGCACCGCTCAGCGAACTGGCGATTCCCGAACGGCTGGACTTTCCCGCCACCTACGCCGATGGCCGCATTGCCCCCTTTGTGCGCGTGGTCAACCACTGGGTCAACGACATCGATCAAGGCCAAGCCACCGCCCCCTCGATTGTGGAGGGCGTCTTGTCCCAACGGTGGATGGATGCAGCCCACCAAGCCCACCAAACCAACGCCTGGGTGAACCGGCCTGGACTGGGGTGATGGATGGGCAACGGAGCGCCAGCCACGGGCGTCTACCGCGTTGCTGATCTATCCCTACCATCAACGCAACCCTTGCTTTAAAGGGGTCTGAAAGGGGTCATTCTGTGGCACTCTGGGAGATAACTGTAAACGAATGTTGTCAAGCTAATCGTGGCCTTGGTTCCCCCGGTTAGCGGTCGTCCAACGGGCGACGGTCTTAACCCAATGGGCTGGCCCCTGGCAACTCCCTGGAAACCTCCTGGAAACCCTTGAGCAAAGGCTATGCAAACCCTTCCCAATCCTGTCTCCCAGGCGTCCGCTCCCTCTGCCTTTGACCCCTTCGATACCACCATCCACCGCCGCAAAACTCGCCCGGTGCCTGTGGGAAGCGTCACCATTGGCGGCGGACATCCCGTGGTGGTGCAGTCGATGATTAACGAAGACACCTTAGACATCCAGGGTTCCGCCGCTGCCATCCGCCGCCTCCACAAAATTGGCTGCGAGATTGTCCGCGTCACCGTGCCCAGCATGGCCCACGCCAAGGCCCTGGCCGACATTCGCAAAATCCTCGAAGACACCTACCAGCCCGTGCCCCTGGTGGCCGACGTGCACCACAACGGCATGAAAATTGCCCTAGAGGTGGCCAAGCACGTCGATAAGGTGCGCATCAATCCCGGCCTCTACGTGTTTGAAAAACCCCAGGCCGACCGCACCGGCTACACCCAAGAAGAATTTGACGACATCGGCCACAAAATTCGCGATACCCTCAAGCCCCTGGTGGAATCCCTGCGAGATCAGGGCAAATCCATGCGCATTGGCGTGAACCACGGTTCCCTGGCCGAGCGGATGCTGTTCACCTACGGCGACACCCCCGAAGGTATGGTGGAAAGCGCCCTAGAGTTCCTCCACATCTGCGAATCTTTAGACTTCCGCAACCTGGTCATTTCCATGAAAGCTTCGCGGGTACCCGTGATGCTAGCCGCCTACCGCCTGATGGCCAAGCGCATGGACGACCTCGGCATGGACTACCCCCTGCACCTGGGCGTCACCGAGGCCGGGGACGGTGAGTATGGCCGAATTAAATCCACCGCTGGCATCGCCACCCTCCTGGCTGAGGGCATCGGCGACACCATCCGCGTGTCCCTCACCGAAGCACCGGAGAAAGAAATCCCCGTCTGCTACAGCATTTTGCAGGCGTTGGGTCTTCGCAAAACCATGGTGGAATACGTCGCCTGTCCCTCCTGCGGGCGCACCCTGTTTAACCTCGAAGAAGTCCTCCATAAGGTGCGGGAAGCCACCAAGCACCTGACGGGGCTCGACATCGCGGTGATGGGCTGCATCGTCAATGGCCCCGGTGAAATGGCCGACGCCGACTATGGCTATGTGGGTAAAACCCCCGGCTACATTTCCCTCTACCGAGGCCGCGATGAAATTAAAAAAGTACCCGAAGACCAAGGCGTGGAAGAACTGATCAACCTGATCAAATCCGACGGTCGCTGGGTTGATCCCTAGCGCCTCTCACCATCAGGCGGAGGACTTATCGGCTAAGCCCTCCGCCGCGCCTAGGATTTTCGAGGCACCATCACCGAAGCGACATCAATGACTGTGGTGTGTTCCGCTGTGGTTGGGGCAGAATCCTGGGCGCGGCGCAGGTTGCGCTTGCGGTCTAGCAAAAGCTGGGTTACTTCGGCAATGGCCAGCGTGGCAATGAGGCCGTCGTCTACCCAACCCACGACCGGAAACACGTCGGGGGAAATATCCACCGGGCTAACGAGGTAGATCAGCGTTCCCAGCAAGACGGCCCAGCGATATTTAGGATGGCGCACCAGGCGGCGATAGCCTTGCAGGATAGGTTGGCTGAACAGTCCCTTTTTCATGGCCGTCTCCGTTGCGTTGACCTTCCTATCTTGCCAGCGTCGAGGCCGGGGCGCTGGTGTGGCTAACCCTTGAAAAAGTAGGCATTTCCCACCGAATCGACCGTACCCAAACAGCCGAAACGCCAGACTAGGGAGTATGATGTGTCAGATTGGCGCGTTCCCCTTCGTCCATGGCTGCTCAACTGCGTATTTTTGTTCCCCCCCACCCCCTGATTAAACATTGGCTGGCGGTGGCCCGCGATGCTGAAACCCCTTCGCCGCTCTTTCGTTCGGCCATGGTGGAACTGGGGCGATGGCTCACCTACGAGGCCATTCGCGAATGGTTGCCCACCCTAGATACGATGGTGACAACCCCCCTCGGCCCCTGTGATGCCACCTTCGTCAATCCTGATGTGCCCATCATGATTGTGCCGATTCTGCGGGCGGGTCTGGGCCTCATGCCCGGAATCCAAGACCTGCTGCCCCTGGCCTCGGTCTACCATGTGGGCTTTGTGCGCGATGAAGAAACCCTAGAGGCCAGTTGCTATCTCAACAAGCTGCCCGACCAGATTGATCCCCAAACGCGGGTCGTGATTAGTGAACCCATGCTGGCCACCGGGGGCACCATCATGGCCATGATGGCCGACCTCGTGAGCCGAGGCGTCGATCCGGCCCTGGTGCGCATCATGGCCATCGTGGCCGCACCCGTGGCCCTGCGCAAGCTGGCCGAAGCCTATCCCGCCCTCACCATCTACGCCGCTGGCATTGATGAAGTCGTGAATGATCAGGGCTTCATTGTGCCCGGTCTGGGGGATGCAGGTGATCGCACCTTCGGCTCCTAAGCCGTCCCGGCCGCCCTTCGTTCCTGGCACCATGCCGTCATCATCTTCCGGGTGCAGAATAGCCTGACGCTGCACCGGGAACGCATCGAGCTGATTCTCCCGACCCACCGGGCTAGCGGACTCAGCGAGTGCTGCACCGCCGGGGGCTAGCCTGCGCTAAGGAGGCCGTGGGGCAGGCCGTGGGGCGTAACCTTGTGCATTAAGAAATGGCAATGCCTTGTTTTTCCAAGATTGACGCCTATACATCTTCGGAGTAATTCTCAATAAGCTAAAACTATTGCAAATTCCCCCCGCTGTTCGTTACTATTCTCATTAAGCGGATGTTAATGAAATTCTTTGGGGAGGGGCGAGGCGATGGCAGCATACACTCCATCGGCACTGAAAGCCGAACTGAACGAGCGAGGCTGGCGCATGACCCCCCAACGGGAGACCATGCTCAAGACCTTCCAAAATCTGCCTGAGGGCACTCACCTCAGTGCGGAGGATCTCTGTGATCTGCTGGATAAAGCCGGAGAGCCCATCAGCCTTTCGACCATCTACCGCAACCTCAAGCTGATGGCACGGATGGGCATCCTGCGGGAACTGGAACTGGCGGAGGGCCAAAAACGCTACGAGATCAATCAGCCTGCCCCCCACCATCACCACCATCTCATCTGCGTCCGCTGCAATAAAACCATCGAATTCAAAAACGACTCGGTGTTAAAGGTGGGAGCCAAAACCGCTGATCGTTCTGGCTATCACCTCCTGGATTGCCAACTGCTGATCCACGGCATTTGTCCGCCCTGCCAGCGGTCGATTGTCCCGATTTAGTCCTGCGCCCAGCAAGTCTCGCGCCAGGGGATCCTCGCCAGTGTCCTGGTGATGATCATAGCCGCCAGCAGCATCTCTCCCCCTGAACCGAGATTCAGGGGGGGGCGAAGGGGTTCCTGACCCAGAAAACCCTGGTTACAGAACTTCGTGGGTGTACTTGTGTTGCTTGACGTTATCGGCCTTCGATACCTTATTTTTGGGGTTGAGGATGCGCTTGTGGGCGGTGGAATAGTTGAGGTCTTGGCGGTGGGTGCCGATGGGAATGACTGTGGCAGCCTGGGGGCGGCTGCGGTAGGTGCGGGCAGCGGCCATCACCCGCGACTCAAAATCTGCACAGCGATGGATAGGGGTGTTGTCCTTCGGGGTGAGGGTGGCCACATCCAGGGCGAGGGCGGCGGCAAGGGTGGTGCCCCACACCTGGTGATAGGCGGTGGGCGTTCCCTGAATCAAGGTTTCTAGGTAGGCCGACGGAATGGGCTCCACGACATCAACTGCGACGGTTTCGCCCTCCTGACGCAAATAGCAGGTGGCCACTCCCAGCAGCACATAGCTATCGGGAGCGAGATCGGTGGGGGGAACTGAGGGCATTACGGCAGTCATAGGGCGTCATCGCAATGGGACATCGGGGTTAAATTCTAGCCCCTCTACCCAAACCACCTGGGGCCATCGGCGAGAACTGTCACAAAACACAACCCATCCCGGCCCGCCTTCTCGCTAGGTATCGGACACCCCTAATATCCCCCACGGTTCTCCCTTGACGAAAGGACATGAAGTAAGGTAAATCTCTCCGTATCATTGCGAGATCCCAGGGCGGTTGGGAAGCCAGATTCTCAGTATTTCGCGGGATAGCCTCCGTGATTTCTCGGTTTAGCTGTCCCTCGGTTCATGGGAAGATCCCAGTATCTACTGATTTTCTCCGATGTATCTCCTGGCATCTGCCAGTCTGCCTCTGGAATACATGGCTATTGCGCCAGGGAGTCACCATGGGTTTGAATAGAACACCTCGGCCATCAACGTTTTCCCCCCCTGCGGCCTCAGTCCCTACCGACCAACCCTACGGTCTGTCCGACCAGGGCTGGCCCTACTGCCCTTGGCCCTGCGCCACCGTGAGCCCAACCGCCCTCATAGACGAGTGGTCGGAGGATTCGCTCCACCATCTCACCCAGGAAGCCGTCCGCCAACAACGCTACGGTGGAGCCCTGCTGCTGCTGGACTATCTCATTGAGCGCTGCCCCCACCAGGCCAGCTACTACAATAATCGCGGCCTCGTCCATTTCTGGTGCCGCCACTATGTCACCGCCCTAGCCGATTTTGACCACGCCCTTCAGATCGATCCAAGCCTCGATCAAGCCTATAACAATCGAGCCAATGCCTACGCGGCCCTCGGGGCGTTCCCCCAAGCCATTGCAGACTATGAACGCGCCCTTGAGCATAACCCCTTCAATACCCGCGCCCGCCTCAACCTCGGCATTACCTGGCGCGACCTCGGCCAACTGGATCGGGCCTTAGTGTGCCTGGATGAAGCCCTGCTGTTCTACCAACTGACCGAACACATCTATGCCGAACGGGGCCGCACCTATCACCGGCGCGGCGACTGGAACTGTGCCCTTGCCGACTATCAACGCTGTCTTGGGCTGCTGGCCAACCGGCCCGACCCCTCGGCCTCCGTTTCCCTCCAAACCCGAGTTCAGGGCTGGATTGACGAGTTGCTGCCCTCAGATCGGTAGCCCAGCCCAAAGGTGAAGGTTCTGTGGTAGTGTGGTGACCATGCAGCGAGGGACATCGTGCCCTAGTTTTGCTGTCTGCACAGATTGCCTAGGACTGCGGGAGGTGGCACAGACCGTCCTGAGGCTTATCTAAAAAGCGTTTTTGTCGGTCAAGGCTCCCCTTGATCGTAGTTTCGATGGTTTCTTGTCTCGATTGTTGAAAAGGATTGGAGAAATAGGCCAGTTCGTATGACTCAAGTTGTTGTTGGTGAAAACGAAGGGATTGAATCAGCCCTACGCCGCTTTAAGCGGCAGGTTTCTAAGGCTGGTATTTTTTCTGAGGTGAAGCGTCGTCGCCACTTCGAGACGCCCCAGGAAAAGCGTAAGCGCAAGGCCGTTGCTCGTCGTAAGAAGCGTTACCGCTAAAGCCAGTCTGGTTCTAGGGTCTAGGGGATCTAGCCCAGGGCAGAACGCCCCAGGGTAAGCGCCCTGAAAATCCTATAATCCCCAAGAGGTGCCGATGAATCGGGGCCTCTTTTTTGTGGCGCTGCGCCCTTGTTACCCACCCCAATGCCCATGGCCACCCTTCCCCCTGGCTATCACCTGCGTCTCGGATCGCCCCTGGATCGGGTCATCCTCGTGAAGTTCATGGAGTGCACCTACCAGGAGTTGGGAGACACCCCGCCCCCCAACCACCTAGCCACCACGGTGGATCATTACCTCTCCTGCGATACGCCCCTTTGGGTGGTGGAATGTCCTCGGCAGCGGGGATCGGCCCTGGCTGTGGGGTGTATTTGGCTTGGCCAAGCCAGCGACCAACGCAACGGCCTGCTCCATCCCTACGTGCTGTTGCTCTATGTGCATCCCGACCACCGCCGCCAGGGGCTAGCCAGCACCCTGCTCAACACAGCCCACCAATGGGCCACCGCCGCAGGCCATCACCAGATTAGCCTCCAGGTGTTCAGCCAAAATGCACCGGCCCAGGCTCTCTATCAAAAGCTGGGCTATCAGCCGGAGGCGATCTTGATGAAACGGCCCCTCCAGCCATAGGTGTAGCCTGGGAATCACAGAGCATGGGGGGATGCGTTGCCATGGTGGATCCCGGCAGATCGTGATGACCGTAGCGTCCGCCCCTGGATTTCCCGGCTGGGTTTCCCCTATGATATGGGGCCAAGATAAGGGAGCACCCTATGGTGGAACGAGAGGACGCCCTGGCGATGGCGGCAAACCCAACCCGTCTGGAAGCCACCGGGCTGGATCGGTGGGGTGGCCCCATTGGATTGGGGCTCACGTTTTTTATGCTCTCCTACACCGTGGGCGTGGTGCAGCCCATCATGCCCTCCCTGGTGCAGGAATTTCAGTCTACGGTGGGCTATGTTCAGTCGGCCCTAGTGCTGATGTCGTTGCTGACGGCCTCCTTCACCCCCACCGCTGAAAACCTCAGTCGTCGCCT
>JALQST010000126.1:0-228 GCA_023264315.1 Nodosilinea sp. BSH.14 | reverse complement strand
TCGCCTTGGGCGCAAGTGGATTTTTAACGGAGCCCTGGGCCTCTTTGCCCTGGGGCTAGGTTGGGTGATGCTTAGCCCTGGGATGGGCCTGTTTACCCTGGGGCTGGCGGGGGCCACCGGGTTAGCAGCGGCGGTGCTGGTGAGCACCCCCGTGGCCCTGATGGATGATCGCTATCCGGAAACCCTCACCAAGAAATACGCCCTGCTGGCCCTCACCCTGGCCGGAAT
>JALQST010000125.1 GCA_023264315.1 Nodosilinea sp. BSH.14 | reverse complement strand
AACCCCACTTGGCTGAAAATAACCTGAAACACCACTGCCACCACAATGCCGTAGCCGATGGCTGACACATCCCCCAGGGGCACTTTCATGCCTTGCAGCCGCGCCGATACGGAAGCCCAGAACTGGGTCATGCTGAGCAGGTAGATGATCCGTCCGGCCACGAGGGCTTGGATGGCCATGGTGCGGGCGAGGGCCAGCAGGCGGTGGTTGGCCTCATCGTTGCTGAGGTCGGCGGGAACCCAGCCCAGGTCGAACCCGTTACGGCGCACCCACTCGAACATGCCGAAGATCAAAATCCAGTTGAAGACGGAAATCAGGGCGATCCGGTGCAGCAGCGGCTTGGACAATAGCGGCTGGTTGGGGTCGCGGGGGGGGCGGTTCATTAAGTTAAAGGACTTGGGCTCGAAGGCGAGGGGCACGGTCATGGCGATGGAGTTGACCATATTCAGCCACAGCACTTGCAGGGAGAGGATGGGCAACACATCGCCTCGGCCAATTAGTACGCTGAGCAGAATGGTCATGGATTCGCCGCCGTTGACGGGCAGGATGAAGGCGATGGCTTTCATCAGGTTGCGGAAGACGTTGCGCCCCTCTTCCACAGCGGCCTTGATGGAGGCAAAGTTGTCGTCCGTGAGGATCATATCGGCGGCTTCCTTGGCCACTTCGGTGCCCGCCTTGCCCATGGCGATGCCGATATCCGCCTGCTTGAGGGCCGGGGCATCGTTGACGCCGTCCCCGGTCATGGCGACGATGTGGCCCTTACTTTGCAGGGCGTCCACGAGACGTAATTTCTGCTCTGGGGCCACCCGCGCAAACACAGAACCCTTTTGGACAGCGTTGGTCAGTTCCGTTTGATCCAGCTTGGCCAGTTCCTTCCCGGTGTAGGCGATGACGTCTTCGGTGGTGCTGAGGCCCATGCGGTCGGCGATGGCGGCGGCGGTGACTTTGTGGTCGCCCGTGATCATCTTCACGTCAATGCCAGCGGTTTGGCAGGCTTCCACAGCGCGAATGGCTTCACTACGGGGCGGGTCGATCATCCCCTGCAAGCCTAGGAACACCATTTCAGTCTTCAAATCGGTGTGGTCAACATGGTGGCCGTGGAAGGCTTTACCCGCAAAGGCCAGCACCCGCAGCCCCCGTGAGGCCATGCGCTCGGCCTGAAGGAAGAGGTGTTCCCGGTTGATCGGCTGGGCGGTGCCATCCCCCATCCGCACGGCATTACAGCGATCTACCACGGCCTCCACAGACCCCTTGATCAACAACCACTGCCCCTCGCCATCCTGCTGGTGCAGGGTGGCCATGTACTGAAATTCCGACTCGAAGGGGATGCTGTCGATGCGGGGGTAGCTGGCGTTCAGTTCCTTGCGGTCGAACCCAGCTTTCCGCGCTGCCACCAGCAGCGCTCCCTCGGTGGGGTCGCCCACCACGCTCCAGTCGTGGTCTTTGTGCTCCAGTTCCGAATCATTGCAGAGCATTCCCGCCTGGAGGCACTGGGCCAGGGGCAGGGGCAGGGCATCTAGCAGGACGGGGTTATCTTCGCCGTCGCGCAGTTCGCCGTGGGGGGCATAGCCCACGCCTGTGACATCGTAGTGATGACCGCCCGCGTAGAGGGTTTGGACGGTCATCTGGTTTTCCGTCAGGGTTCCGGTTTTGTCGGAACAGATCACCGTGGCGCTGCCCAGGGTTTCTACGGCGGGCAGTTTGCGCACGATGGCGTTGCGGCTAGCCATGCGCGATACCCCAATGGCCAGGGTAATCGTCACTACGGCGGGCAAGCCTTCGGGGATGGCGCTCACCGCCAGGGCCACGGCGGCTTCAAACATTTCCAACGGCGAATTGCCCCAGCCCAGCCCCACCGCAAAGGTGATCGCCGCCACGCTGAGAATGACGTACAGCAGGGTTTTGCTGAAGCGGTCAAACTTGCGGGTGAGGGGGGTGATCAGGTTCGTGCTCTCCTGCATTAGCTTGGAGATGCGCCCGGTTTCGGTACTCAGTCCGGTGGCGACAACAATGCCTTCCCCCTGGCCAAAGGTGACAAAGCTCCCGGCGTAGGCCATGTTATGACGGTCGGCGAGGCTGGTATCCGCAGGTAGGCTGTCCAAATCCGGCTGCTTGTCCACCGCCACGGATTCCCCCGTGAGGGCAGACTCGTTAATTTGTAGGGTACGCCCCCGCAGCAATCGCAGGTCGGCGGGCACCTTGTCGCCCGAATTCAGCAGCACAATGTCCCCCGGCACCAAATCACGGGAGGACACCTGTTTGGTGTTACCATCCCGGCGCACCATCGCCTCGGTTTCCACCGCCGCCGCCAGGGCCGCAATGGCGCTTTCCGCCTTAGATTCCTGAACAAACCCAATGATGGCGTTGATCACCGTCACGCCCCAGATCACCCCGGCATTGGTCAACGACCCCAGCAGCGCCTTGATCAACCCCGCCACCAGCAAAATGTAGAGCAAGGGCTGATTGAACTGGAGCAAAAACAGAATAATCGGGTGCTTACCCTTTTTGCCCTGAATTTCGTTGGGGCCGTAGCGATCCAATCGGGCATGGCTCTCTTTTTTCGAGAGCCCCTGATCGGAATTGACCCCCAACTGCTGCGTCACCACCTGGGCCGAGAGATGGTGCCACGCCAACGCCTCCGCACTGGGCCGAGGGGAGGGGGGCTGGGAGGGGGAAAGGGACTGCGCCATGGCAAATCCTCCTTGCTAAACGCCTGAGGGTGATGCCCAGTCATTACCCCAGGCCACCCTCGCCTCTATGGTAGGGGAGAATGTTTTACCGCAAGGGGAATCAAGCCAGTCACCGCCAGCTACAAAGTTGCTAAAGTCCTGGGACAAAGCCCGCATGTCCTCCCACCTCAACAGCAAACGACGGACCCTCAAGACTTATAGCAGTCCGCAGGTAGGTTAGGATAATGCACGGAAGGCATTATCGAGGGCATCCCACAGGTTATCAAACTGGTGTAAGGTCTTTCGCACATCGTGCTTGATCCGTTTGTTGCCGATGACGTTATTGCTCTGTCTTCCAATGGAGTTATGCCGCCACCATAGACGGAGATCACAGCAACCTCTGTTCAGAGTCTAACTACCGAGTTTGAAGGCTTCCACAACCAGGGCGTAGATGCCGCCAAGCTTGATGCTATTGAGGCAATCGAGCCACAGGGGTTTAGGCACTTTGCGGACGAGGGCTGGATCGCGCCAGCGGCGACTGTAGACTAGCCAGCTCACCGCCTCGAACCCCAGCACCAAAAATAGGGATACCGTTACATCCTGAATTGCTGCTTGTCCGGCAATGGCGGAGAGGGCGACAGCCGCAAAATAGCCCCCCAACAGGCTAATAATCACCAAAGAAACCCGCCGCCAGGGGTTAATCAACCACAGGCTAAGCTGGTCTCCCAGTTCATCAAACAACAGGCTAAGGCGAGTACGTTGCATGGGCGGTGACGAAACTCGGTGACATTAGGCAGCGGGGCACACCGATTCTATCCTGTTTACTCTGGGGCCGTCTGTGGGCACGGAGGAATCACCGGCCACACCAGCAGGGTTTGGGTGTCATCACGCCAACGCAACCAGCCGGTTTGGACGCTATGGCCGGGAAGGGCGGTACAGCCCTGCACGGGTTGGGTGACTTCCACCTGCATCCAGTCTCCCGCTACGGCCAGGGGCCGAATGCGGCTATTGGGTACCACTAGCGATCGCAGCGAGGCCGTGGCACCAAGGTCGGTACGGAGGGCCTGGGATAGCCCATGCCGCCGAAACCGCAGTTGAGCGGTCGTGGGCAGCACCGCCTCCCAGGGCTGAATCGTGAGGTGAACCGTTCCCTCCTTGAGGTGATCGCGGTGAGCCCAGGCACTGCCAGCGGCGGTATATTGAAACCGAAACCAGCCGTCGGGCCGTTGCTCTAGCACCGGGAAACTGTAGAGGCCGGGACGCGCTTCCACCATGGAGAAGCTGGCATCTTGACCAATGGCCAAGGGTTCATAGCCGTTGATGATCAGCCAGCCGTTCACGATCCAGCCCCAGGGGTCGCCGTTGGGGCTGACATAGAGGGGCAGGGCCACCGACCGCAGCCAACGCCCATAGGCCAAGGGACTACCGTCCCCGTTGGGGCCTTCTAGAAAAGACAGGTTTTGGGGTTGCAACAGCCCGATCCCCAGATCCTCCGTCGGGCCAGGGCTGAGGCCGACAATGCCGCCCTGGGGAGGCACCACCGCCTCCGGCAAAGGGGTAGGCAGGGGGGGAGTGGGGAGGGGAGTACGGGACGAAGTTTGGGCCATGCTAGGGCCAGAGCCGTCGGGAGCCGATGACTCGGGGGTGGCCACCACCGGGACGGGCACGGCAGGGATCGAGGCTTCCTCGGGAGACTGGCCCCAGGCGGCCCCCACCGGGCTGAGGGCTAGGCCAAGGGTCACGGCCAACCGAGCGACGTTTTTGGGGCAGCGGGGCATCCCTGATGACCCCAGCGGGCTTTGGAGCCGTTGGTACAGCCAGGACAGGGGACGGCGAAACCGGGAAGCATGGGACATGGCAACAGGGTGGGGCATGGCATGGGACAGAATAGGGGCGAGGCACGGGCTTCTAGCCGATTCTGGCCTAGCCTGGATGGGGTGAAACCTACCGTTCTAGGCGCTTTAGCGGTGGTCAGGCTAGCGCTTGACCTGGAGGGTACGATTTTGCAACCGTTGCAGGGTTCGCTGTACCGAGGACAGGGCTTGGCGGTCTCCCTGGGCTTCTAGGTGAACGCTAGCTCGTTCCAGATCGGCGATGGCCCGCTCAGCATCGCCCTGACTTTCGTAGGCGGCGCTGCGATAGCAGTAGGGTAGGGCGATGGGGTCGCCGCAGGCAATAGCGTCACTATAATCCCGCACGGCTCCCTTGAGATCCCCCAGCTTTTGCAGGGCACTGCCCCGATACACGTAGGCTATGGGCAGGTTCGGCCTGAGCTCAATGGCGCGGGTGAAATCCTCCACCGCCGACGGATAGCGCTTCTGTTCTAGGCGCAGCCAGCCCCGATTGCAGTAGGCGGCAAACAGGCGGGGGTTTTGGTTGATCGCCTCGGTCAAGTCCACCTCGGCTTCGTCCGCCAAGTTCATCTCTAGGCGAGCGGCCCCCCGGTTATTGAGAATCACCGCCTGGTCGGGCTGGAGGGTCAACACCCGGCTATAGTCGCTGATAGCCCCGGGCTGGTCGCGCAGATCATGGCGCGTGGTGCCCCGGTTAAAGAACGCCTCCCAATCCTGGGGCGCAATGGCCGGATCCTGAAACCGATGGATCAGGGTGTTCACCACCTGGGAGGCGGAAGTTTTGAGCTTCGCCTCCACCCCAGGAATCGGGATGCTGTGGGTGGGCAGGGCCTTCAGGCTGACAATCGCGTAGGTCTGGTCGATGCCCGCATCGGGGCCACTGTCGCAGACCAAAAAACTCTCTGCCAACCCCATAATTTTGAACTTGAACCGGTCTGGGTAATGTTCGCGCAGCGGCAGGAGCTTATTCAGCGCTGCCTTCAGGGTCGCTAAGTAACCGCCATCGGTATTCCAGCGCTGGCTAATGCGCCACACGAACCGCCCCTCCTGGGGGTCGCCCTGATGGCACCAGCCCAGTTCCAACCGCCCGCCCCGATCTAGCAGGCGGGTGAAGCGTTTCAGTAGGTCATCATCCAGGGTAACTTGGCTCGCCCAGGGCCAAACGATTAACAACCGCCGTTCGGCCTGATCCAGAGCATCCTCCAAGGCTTGCCGACTGGCGGAACGAGGGGACGGCAGATCGGGAATGAGGGGCGTCGGGAAGTCCAAAATCCAAGGGCTGGCGGGGGCCGACACGGGGGCAGTGGGGGACTGGGTCGGGGGCTGGAGGGCTTGCTGTTTCACGGCCTGCTGGTTCAGGGTTTTGATCGTCGCCTCCGTATGGTGCAGACGCTTGGCCAGGTGGGTTAAGCCCTGGCGAGCCGCCGTATCCGTCCCCGCTGCGGGGCTGGTTTTGGCCCACTGGTTGGCCAGTTTCCGCTGCCGTTCCGCCAAGTCCTGGGTGACACCCTCCAGTTGGGCCAGTTGGGCCTTGAGCTGCCCCAAATACTGCGACACCACCTGCTGCACCTGTTCGCGGGTGTGGCCAGCGGTTTCCTGGCGGCTCACCTGCTGTTGCAGCCGATGCAGCACCTGACCTAGGCGCTCAAGATCGGCCACCGCCCGATCCGCCTTGGCCACGGTCTCCGATGATAGACCACTGCCAGCCCCCAAGCGACCCTTGGTCAAGGCCATCTCCAGGTCGGCCTGCTGCTGGGTGAGTTCCTTCACATGGGTGGCTAGACTGGCAAAGTCTGCCTGGGGCACCAAGTTGGCCACCGTTCTCACCACCTCCGCCAGTTCCGTCTGCATGGCCTTGGCATCGGGCGAGAGCGTCAAATCCTGGGAACGGCGATCAAGCTGGGCCACGTTGTCCTGGAGGGTGGTGATGGCGTTGCGCGTTTCCGACCGCATTGCCTCCAGCGTCACCCGAGTCTGCATCAGACTAGTGCGCACCTGAGACAACTTGGTCTCCGTCCCCTCAATGCGGGGCACCGTGGCCAACCGCTGCACATAACTGGCGAGATTTTGCGTTGTGGTAGAGGTGTGGGTGTACTGGTCTTGCAGGCGGGCAATGTCCTGGTGAATCTGGCTCAGATCCGGAGGGCGCAGGGTCTGGGCCTGCTCATCCACATAGTCCCGAATATCCTTAATATCCTGGGACATGCGCAAAAACGTCCGGTTATTGCGCTCCAACACCGACCGCTGAAAATTGGTCAACGCCTCCGGCGACGGCAGGGCTGTCACCTGCTGCGTCAGGCTAGTCAACCGGTGACTGGTCTGGCGCTGCTGCCGAGCCAGTTTTTCCTGGGCTTCCTCTAGCTGCTTCTCCGTCTGGCGACGACTCAGCAACCCCACAGCGGCCATCACCGTTAAGGGAGCCGAGGCCAGAGCCACGTTCTGGGCGGCAATGGCGGCCACTGTTCCTAAGCCGGATCCGACGAGAAGTGCGTGCTCGGTATGCTTTAACCAGGATTGATACACCACGATTCGTTCCCCTGATGATAGGTAAGGATGCACGTGAGACAAGGCATTGGTCAGGTGGGGGGCGTCAGGGGGCCATGCCAAGCTCTAATCCATTTTTCAGTTCGGGGTACTGGGCATCAGGACAATTTGCCGTCAAGCCGCGAATGGCCGACAGGGCACCAGGACGATCAATTATTGAAAATTATCAATCAGGCTTAAAAAAACAAATTGCCCTTAATCAATCAGCATCTTCCTTTTAGGGACAGTCATTGGTTAAACTCTATCGTAGGTGGATAGCCTTTAATCTATCGAAGTAGAAAAATGATTGACCGAAGTCAATCAACTTTAAGATCCGTTCAGGCTTTAGTCGATGGGTCTAGGCTTTCCCCGTTGCTGTCCCGTTGCCAGAGAGTAGCCTGTCTATGACCCTGTTCCTCACTCCGCTCTTGGCCGAAACGAGCTGGCTGATCCCGCTCTATCCCCTGATGGGGGCGCTGCTCACCATTCCCTGGTCGCCCGCCATGATTCGCCGCACCGGGCCACGCCCGGCGGGGTATATCAACATTGTGACGACGGCCTTGGCGCTAACCCACAGCCTGCTGGCGTTTTGGGCCTTTTGGGGCAAGTCGTCGCCCCAGTTTTTCTTTGCCCCCTGGCTCAATGTGGCAGGGCTGGATCTCATTATTCCCCTAGAGGCGTCGGCCATTACCCTAGGGGCCTGTGTGCTGATCACTACCCTCAACCTGCTGGCCCAAATCTACGCGGTAGGCTACCTGGAAATGGACTGGGGCTGGGGCCGATTCTTCGCCATGATGGCCCTCTTCGAGGCCGGACTGTGCGCCCTGGTGCTGTGCAACTCCCTGCTGTTCGCCTACATGCTGCTGGAAATTCTCACCCTGGGTACCTACCTGCTGGTGGGCTTTTGGTACAACCAATCTCTGGTAGTGACGGGAGCACGGGATGCCTTTTTGACCAAGCGCGTCGGCGACCTGGTGCTGCTGATGGCGGTGCTGGCCATCTACCCCCTCACCCACACCTGGGATTTTCGAGAACTCGCCGCCTGGGCACAGACGGCGACCGGGATTGAACTGGGGCTGCTAACGCTGATCGGCATTGGCCTAATTGCTGGCCCCATGAGCAAATGTGCCCAGTTCCCGCTACACCTGTGGCTGGATGAGGCGATGGAAGGCCCGCTGCCCAGTACGATTCTGCGCAATGCCGTGGTGGTGACGACGGGAATCTGGGTGCTGGTGAAGCTAGAGCCTGTGATTGCCCTATCTTCGACCGCCAGCGCCTTTGCCATT
>JALQST010000124.1 GCA_023264315.1 Nodosilinea sp. BSH.14 | reverse complement strand
GGCAGACCCAGCACATCCATGCTGGGAATTTTGGAACTGAGCGCCCGTAGACAGGCGGCGTAGGTACCTCGGTCTTTGTACACGTTCACCCGGAAGCGGGCCAAACCCTTCACCCCGTAGGAACAGTCCAGTTCCCAGGTTTGCTCCAGATGTTTCCGTTGAGTGTTGTTCAACATGCTGAAGATCAGCCGTTGGCAAGATTCAGCGGTCATGGGCTCATGCTCGGTGGGGGTGAGCTTGCCGCTAATCCGAATGTAGGGGGGCAACCCAGCGGACAGGTGCAGGTCAGACCCGCCCCGCTCGATTACCTCTTCCATCAAATCTTCAATCATCAATTCCATGGATTTACCTCTGTCTGGAGAGAATGGTCTGAAGAAAACTCGGGAGCCTAGTGAGGGATCAGCAGCGGTAGACCGCCGTCCGTCCCCTGAGTGCTGCTACCAGTCTGCCCATTCTCATGGGATAGGTGGACACTTCCATGTAAAACTTAGCAACCCAAGCCCAGAATCAACAGCGTACCGGCCATTTTGGGGCATTACTCGGCAAAACGGGGGGTGAGACAGTACGGGCAGTCGAGCCATTCTTGCTGGAGTTCAGCACTACAGCAGGTGCAGGTCAGGGAGGCCTTCCGCTTGGCCTTCAGTTCCGCCTCGAGCCCGGTATCGGTGAAGGTGACACGTTCGACCTCGTCTAGGGTGGTGTAGCCCTGGCGAACGAGGGAAAGGCTGTAGGCCAACAGGGTTTGCATCCCCTCCTCCACGGCGGCTTCCTTGATCACCTCCGTGGGTGCCCCATCGGAGATGAGCTTTTGGATGCGTTCCGTCACCCGCAGCACTTCATAGACCCCAACCCGGCCCTTGTAGCCACCGCCCTGGCAGGTGGGGCAGAGGGTGTTTTTCGCCTTGGCCTCGGCGGCCTGTTCCACGGAGAGGGTATTGGCCTTGTAGAAGGTGACTTCGCCCTTGACGGAGGCGCTTAGCCCAAAGTGAGCTAGTTCATCAACGCTGGGCTGGTAGGCAATGCGACATTCGGTACAGACTTTTCGCATTAACCTTTGGGCCAATACTCCGAGTAACGCCCCCGAAACCATGAAGGGTTCAATCCCCATTTCATCTAAACGGGCGATCGCCCCTGCGGCATCATTGGTATGGAGGGTGGTTAACACTAAGTGACCTGTAAGAGCCGCTTCAATCGCAGTTTTCGCGGTCTCTTTGTCCCGTGTTTCTCCCACCAGAATCACATCGGGATCTTGCCGCATAAAAGCCCGCAGAATGGAGGAAAAGTCCATGCCCTTTTCCCGAATTACCTGTACCTGGGTGAGCCCCTCCAGGGTGTATTCAATCGGGTCTTCGGCAGTACTGATGTTAATGCCGGGGTCATTTCGTTCCGACAACACCGAGTAAAGAGTCGTGGTTTTACCGGATCCCGTTGGCCCCGTCACCAGCAGTAGGCCGAAGGGGCGGGCTGCCATGTCCTTCACAATTTGGAGGGAGGTGGGATCGGTGATCAGTTTGTCGAGGCCCAACTGGGTAACGGAGTTGTCGAGAATCCGCAGCACCACCTTTTCGCCGCAGCGGCTGGGTAGGGTGTTCACCCGAAAATCGACCTTGCGGCCCTGGAAAATGCGACGAATCCGGCCATCCTGGGGTGCCCGTCGCTCGGCAATATCCAGATCAGAAATAATCTTGAAGCGGGCTGTCACCGCCGGAATAATTTTCTTGGGCATCCGGGGCAGGGACTCCTTCAACACCCCGTCCTTGCGGAAGCGCACCCGCAGGTATTCTTCCTGGGGCTCGATGTGAATGTCAGATACCCCCTCTTGCAGCGCCTTCACCAAAATTTTGTTCACCAGGGCAATCACTGGAGCAGCCCCCGCATCCTTCAGGGCCTCGCCCAGGTCAGATTCCTGGTCAATCACATCCGCCATGTCGCCACCGTAGTCCAACTCCTCCAAGCTGGTACTCACGTCCACGGAGGCTTCCAATTCTTCTTTTTTCTGCTTGGCCACCGCCTCATCCAGGTAGGTGGAGATCAGCCGCTGAAAATCCTCCACCGTGATCACCATGCGGCGCAGGGCGACGTTACGAGGACGCAAAATTCGATTCAGATCGTCCTGGGCCTCCAGGTTTTCTGGATCGACCATGGCCACCAGTACCGAGGGTTGATCCCCCTCGTCCTGGGACAGCGGCACCAACTGATGGCGGCGACAGACGTCAATGAGAATCAGGCTGTCAATTAGTCCCCCAATCTGAGCCGCTGAAACATCGCTGAGTTCGGGATCCAGGGACTCAACCCCGTAGAGAATTTTGAGCTCAAACAGCTGCTGTTTCTTGTACTGACGTAGCAATTCAGGGGCGAGTTGTTGCCCCGTCAGCGCCTCCAACACATCGGTCAAGGCTTGGCCTGTTTTGCGGCTCTCCGCAAGGGCCTTTTGCATCTGCTCCGAGTCTACGTAGCCCGCTTGGATCAGCTTATTACCAAAGGGCGAAAAGCTCCGTTGTAGAACCAGTGCCCGCCGAGACGAAGGAGAATTAGTCATAGTGCCGATGCCAACACAGAAGAACCGCAAACATATTGGTCGAAAGCGTAGTCCTTGCGACCAAGCCAACGGCTACCGCAGTAGACGCCCAAGCTACACCCTGAACAGTCCCGATCATACCCCCATCCATTGGCTTAGCGGTACCGTGGTGGCGGCCCATGCTTAGCCTGTCTCCACGCGATCATGATTTGGTTGGGGGCTGGAAGATCATTCCCAAGATCTCCCTTGAGTTGTAATCGAGTCCTTGGGAACCTGCCTCCTCTCTCCTGGGGAAGCTAGCTCGAGTGTTACGTAACTTAAAGTGACACCCCCCTGATTGCCTCAGAAAGGCCAGAGAATTTTGAGATCGATGGCCCCGCCCCAGAGGCCATACGCCCCTCGGAGGGAGAGATCCCACCCCAGTGATGCCTTTGCGGCCCAGACTATTCCAGGCCATTTGCACCAAGCCCGAGGGAAACTGTGTTGCCTATGGATTGCTTGGGTAAGATAAGCTTGAGCCAGGTTTATTTTATTCGACCCTGCCGAAAGCTATCCTAGGCTACCCCTAGGCGGTTTCATCAGGTCTTATTGTCCGGTTTACAGAGTAGTCAGGTTACGAGATTGGCATGGTTGACGAACAACATCAAGCGGATACGCCCGACACAATGCCCACGGATGAGGGAGTCGAAGAACTCCATGAGGAGGATGCGGTCATTGACATTGATCTAGATCAGGCCCTAGATGGTCTGGAGGCAGAACTCCAGGGGGAAGAACCCACGGCGGGGGGCAGCAGCAGCGAAACCTCGAACGCTGAGGTGGCGCGTCTCCAGCAGCACATCAAAGACTTGAAAGCCCAACTGGAGGATCAGTCTAACCAGGCCATTCGGATCGTGGCAGACTTTGAAAACTACCGCAAGCGCACAAGCCGGGAAAAGGAAGAACTCGAAGTTCAAGTTGTGGGTAACACGGTGACGGAATTGCTCCCCGTGGTTGATAACTTTGAGCGGGCACGATCACAAATTAAGCCGCAAACCGACGGTGAAATGGCGATCCACAAAAGCTACCAGAGCGTTTATAAGCAGTTGGTGGAGGCCCTGAAGCGTCTGGGAGTGTCGGCCTTGCGGGCAGAGGGCCAAGAGTTTGACCCCCAACTTCACGAAGCCGTGATGCGGGAGCCTACCGCTGACCATGAGGAAGGGATGGTCATAGAAGAGTTTGTACGGGGCTACCAACTCGGGGATCGCGTTCTGCGGTACGCCATGGTGAAGGTGGCGGCACCGCCGGAGGACGAGGGATCAACCGCGTCTGAGGCGGGGTAGAGGGCGGTGCAGGGCGATGGGATGATGTCGTCCACCGTCGTGTTTCCATGCCCGAGCATGATCGCTGCCCTCCCTAGTAGGGCATATTAGCAACGGTTGGTCGGCAAGTGTCCCACGATAGCGGGACACAGCAATCGGGGTCTGCGCAGTCACTTTGTTTAAAGCACGGGCTATGGGAAAAGTAATCGGCATCGACTTAGGGACAACGAATAGCTGTGTCGCCGTGCTTGAAGGCGGCAAACCAGTGGTGATTAGCAGCACCGAAGGGGGGCGCACCGTACCCAGTATTGTGGGCTTTGGCAAAGGTGGTGAACGCCTTGTCGGCCAACTGGCGAAGCGACAGGCCGTCACCAATGCTGAAAACACGGTGTATAGCATCAAACGCTTTATCGGTCGGCGCTGGGATGACACGGAGTCTGAGCGTAGTCGCGTCCCCTACGTTTGTGTCAGCGGTCGTGATCACACCGTCGATGTGCAGATTCGCGGCAAGACCTACACCCCCCAAGAAATCTCGGCCATGATCCTGCAAAAGTTGAAGCAGGATGCTGAAGCCTACCTGAGCGCCGACGTGACCCAGGCCGTGATTACCGTGCCAGCCTACTTCACTGATGCCCAGCGCCAAGCCACCAAGGATGCGGGCACCATTGCGGGGCTGGAGGTGATGCGCATCATCAACGAGCCCACCGCCGCCGCCCTGTCCTACGGTCTCGATAAGCAGGATCAAGACCAGACGGTGCTCGTGTTTGACCTTGGGGGCGGCACCTTCGATGTCTCCATCTTGCAGCTTGGGGATGGCGTCTTTGAGGTGAAGGCCACGGCGGGCAACAACCAATTGGGTGGTGACGACTTTGATAACGTCATTGTGGATTGGCTGCTGGAGGCCTTCCGAACCCAGGAAAGCATCGACCTCTCCACCGACCGCATGGCCCTCCAGCGCATTCGCGAAGCCGCTGAGAAGGCCAAAATTGAGCTGTCTAACATGGCCTCCACCTCCATCAACCTGCCGTTCATCACGGCGGACGAAACCGGGCCAAAGCACTTGGAAATGCCCCTCAGCCGAGCCCAATTTGAACAGTTGGCAACGGCCCTTGTCGCCTCCACCCTAGAACCCGTCCGGCAAGCGCTTAAGGATGCAGGGCTAGCCCCCGAGGGCATTGATCGCATTTTATTGGTGGGCGGCTCCACCCGAATGCCATCGGTACAGCAGGCCATTAGTCAGTATTTCAGTGGCAAGACCCCTGACCGATCCGTTAACCCCGATGAAGCGGTGGCCCTGGGGGCGGCCATTCAGGCTGGGGTGCTGGGGGGCGAGGTGAAGGATCTGCTGCTGCTAGACGTCACCCCCCTGTCCTTGGGCATCGAAACCCTGGGAGAAGTGTTTACCAAGGTCATCGAGCGAAATACCACCATTCCCACCAGCAAATCCCAGACCTTCTCCACCGCCACCGATGGCCAGACCTCCGTGGAAATTCACGTCCTCCAAGGGGAACGGGCCATGGCGAAGGACAATAAAAGCCTGGGCAAGTTTCAACTAACAGGCATCCCCCCTGCTCCCCGTGGCGTACCCCAGATTGAGGTCTCCTTTGAGATCGATGCCGACGGGATTTTGCAAGTTTCCGCCCTCGATAAGGGCACGGGCCGCGCCCAAAGCATTCGCATTACCAACACCGGTGGTCTCAGCACCAGCGAGGTGGAGCAGATGCGGCAGGATGCCGAACTCTATGCCGATGAGGATGAACGGCGGCGTCAGGTGGTCGAGATGGCCAACCAAGCCGACAGCCTCTTCAGCAGCTACGATGCCACTCTACGCGAGTATGGTGCCTCCATGAACGATAGCACCCGCACCACCCTGGAGGCCAAGGCCGCGAGGTTGCGCCACGCCAGCCAAAATCCCACGGTGCAGCCAGCGGATCTGCGAGCCTGCCTCGACGAGCTACAATCCGCTATCTTTGCCGTCGGGTCTAGCTTCTACGCCGACATCAGTATGCCCGAGTCCGAATCCGCCGATCTGTCGAGCTACGGATTGGCGGGGGATACCGACGGCTATAGCCCCCCCCCAACCGACTACGACGATGACCTAGACGCCACCGTCACCGCCGACTACGAGGCCATTGACTAGCCTGCAATCGGGCTCAACCGGGCTCCTAGGGCGGGTATCCCACCTAGGCAAGGCGGTCAAAGCTGCTTAAGATAGTGCAGACTTGGATATGTTGCTGGAGTTGTCTAGGTAGCCCCCTATGGCCCGTGATTACTACGACCTGCTTGGTGTTTCGCGCAGTGCCGATCAAGACGAGATTAAGCGTGCCTATCGCCGCTTAGCCCGCAAATACCACCCAGACGTCAACAAAGATCCCGGCGCTGAGGACACCTTTAAGGAGATCAACCGGGTCTATGAAGTGTTGTCGGAGCCGGAGGTGCGGGCACGGTACGACCGCTTCGGCGAGGCTGGAGTGGGCAGTGCTGCCGGATCGAGCTACCAGGACTTCGGTGACATGGGTGGCTTTGCCGATATTTTCGAGAGCTTCTTTAGCGGGTTCTCAGGCGGCGTAGGCCAGGGAGGGCCACGCCGTCGCAGCCCCAGCCGAGGGGATGACCTGCGCCTTGACCTCAAGCTGGACTTCAAGGAAGCGGTGTTTGGGGGCGAAAAGGAAATTAAAATTAGCCATCTAGAAACCTGTGGCACCTGTAGCGGCAGCGGAGCCAAACCGGGCACCCGCCCCACCACCTGCGGCACCTGTAGCGGCACAGGCCAAGTTCGACGGGCCACCCGCACCCCCTTTGGGAGTTTCACCCAAGTCTCCGCCTGCCCCACCTGTGGCGGCACTGGAGAGGTGATTGAAGACCGCTGTGATGGGTGTGGCGGCAGCGGCCAAACCCAGGAAACCAAGAAGTTGAAAATCACCGTCCCCGCCGGGGTGGATAACGGCACCCGGCTGCGGGTTTCCGGCGAGGGAGACGCGGGGCTGCGAGGTGGTCCATCAGGGGATTTGTACGTCTACCTCTTTGTGGCGGAGGATCCGGCGTTCAAGCGCGATGGCATTAATATTCAGTCTGACCTTCGAGTCAGCTACCTGCAAGCCATTCTAGGCTGTAAGCTTCCCGTGGAAACGGTGGATGGCCCCGTCGAACTGGAGATTCTGGCGGGAACGCAGCCCGGTACGGTGCTAACCCTGGAAAGCCACGGCGTACCCAAACTAGGAAATCCCGTCAGCCGGGGCAGTCATTTGATTACCGTGCAGGTAGACATTCCCACCCGCCTCAAGCCGGAGGAACGGGAATTAATTGAAAAGCTAGCGGAAATTCGCGGCGACAAGGTCAATCGCGGCGGCATTGAAGGGTTCCTGGGAGGGTTCTTTCGCGGATGAGCAGCGTTAATGTCTCCCCCCCGGCTCCTTCCCAAAGCCCGGATCATTCCCTCGACTTGCGGGGCACTCCCTGCCCCATTAACTTTGTGCGGGCGAAGCTCCAGCTTGAAAAGATGCCGCCCGGTAGCCTGCTGGAAGTTTGGCTCGATGCGGGGGAACCCGTGGAGCAGGTACCTGACAGTTTGCGGATGGAGGGCTACGGCATTGAAGCCCTAGAAGACTGCGGCGACTATTGCCTACTCCGGGTGCGGCGGCCTTGACGAGCCGTTCCTTTACTATGGATGCTTTCCCGCCGCCTGACCTCACATCCTCCCTTTGGGGGGTTGTCACCGCCGTGCAGGCTAACTACTACTGGGTGACACTAGACGTGCCTGCGGGTTTGGATCCGCTCCCCCGTGCGGCGCTGCTCTGCATTCGACGGGCACGGCTGAAGAAAATGGGTCAGCGGGTGATGGTGGGGGATCGGGTGCAGGTGGTGGATCCCGATTGGGAGGGACAGCGAGGCGCGATCGCCGCCGTGGCCCTACGCCAGACCATGCTAGACCGTCCCCCCATGGCCAATGCTGATCAGGTCTTGCTGCTATTTGCCCTGGCCGAGCCTGATTTGGATCCTAACCAGCTCAGTCGATTTTTGATCAAGGCGGAATCCACCGGGCTGGCGGTGGTGCTTTGCCTCAATAAACAGGATTTAGTCTCCGAGCCAACCCGTCACGTTTGGCAAAACCGTCTCCACCAGTGGGGCTACGATCCCTTGTTGATGAGCCTGCATCAAGGAGAGTCTTGGGCCTCGCTACCGCCTCGGCTCCAGGGACGGATTACCGTTGTCTCTGGCCCCTCTGGGGTAGGCAAATCCAGCCTCATTAATCGCCTCATCCCCGAGATTGATCTCCGCACCAGTGCCGTGTCTGGCAAACTGGGCCGGGGCCGCCACACCACCCGCCATGTGGAACTGTTTCCCCTGCCCAATGGCGGTTTGTTGGCGGATACCCCTGGTTTTAATCAACCAGATCTCGTGATTCCCGCTGCCCAGTTAATCCAGTTATTTCCCGAAGCCCGCCGTCGCCTCGCCACCCAATCTTGTTTTTTCAAAGATTGTTTACACCAGGGAGAACCGGATTGTGCCGTGGGATCGGACTGGGAACGGTATGAACACTATTTAA
>JALQST010000123.1 GCA_023264315.1 Nodosilinea sp. BSH.14 | reverse complement strand
AGTCGTACACCGTGACGCCGCAGCAGTACATCTTCACCCGCCCCGGCTCTAGGGGTTGCAGGGGTTCCTTGCGGCGGCTGAGGGTGTTGTACAGAACAGGAGTCATGGGATACGGGGTTAGCGACTGGGGAGAGGGGCTGGGGGTGAGGGCATAACACGAACGTAGAGCGCACAACGCCAAGGCGAGACTGCGTCAATGCGAAGCAATGCACCGCCAGTACAAAGCAATGCACCGCCAACACAAAACCGAAACCCTACGCCGCAGATAAACCTAACCCAGATCGATTCAACACTGAAAGGGGGCCAGACGCAACGCGCCTGCCCCTAAAGATTCCGGGGAAGCGTCCCCCTCCCCTCGGTGTGGAAGGTGCCCTCTTTGGCGGTGCGCTGGTAGGTGTGGGCACCGAACGGGGGCAAATCCCAAGTGCTAAGCGTTGGGATTGGTGCTGCCAATGCCCAGGAGACCAATCAGGGTGAGGGTGCCCATTTGCTAGGTGTTCATCGCTTCTTATTGAGAATAGGGACGGGGTTCCAATGGTTTCAGGCTCTCCGGATTCGCAATAAGGCAATTGATCGAGATGCCCTACTCTCTATGTAGCCCGCAAAGGAATACACCATGAATGACGACCATCTTATTTCATCGCCTCCAACCGAGGCAACGGAGGGCTTCAGCGATGCGCTGAGCGATCTGATTCGCCGGGGAGCCCGACAGATCATCCAAACCCTGGGATTCTATGCGGCTGGCAATGTTCACCGCATCCCCCAGAGGTCATAGCTAAACTTTTTAATGCCAATGCCCCCCGCTACTACGGGGCCAGTGTTGATGCCAATGCGCAGGGAAAAGGGCCGTCCCTCCCCCCGATGAAAGGTTTTATTCACCCGCAGCATTTCTAGGGCCATGGCCATCACCCGGTGGGCGTGGTCGGGCTGGGGCATGGGCAACCCTCCCACCACCATGTAGGCGTCGCCAATGGTTTTCATTTTTTCGAGGGATCACTGGTCGGCCAGGATGTCGAAGGCAGAGAAAATACCGTTGAGCAGACAGAGCCATTCCGTGGGCGGAGAGGCTGCCGCTAGTCCCATAAAGTCCACCAGGTCGGCAAAGAGAATGGTGGCTTCCTCGAACCGAGCAGATCCGCCTCGGCCTGCTTGCGCTCTTGGATTTCGTAGCGTACCCGGTCGAACATCTGGCCAAAGGCTTGGGTTACATCTCCCAGTTCATCCTGGCGGGTCATGGCAGGGCTGCTGTTCATCCACGACTACAATCGCGGCATCCGAGAGAAGCTAGCCAAGCAAGGTCAGGGGATTAGGGGTTAGGCGGCAGGGTTTTGAGGCGTTGATCGACCCAGCGTTTAGCGTTGTAGATGGCTTCTCGACGGCTGTAGACACCGGGAACGGCCACAGCATACCCGTGGCTATGGGTGGCCCATACAGAAAACAGCGTGCCCCCCTGTTCCTCGCTTTGGTCAAGGTCAAGTTGAAAACCGCGATATCTAAAGGACATCACCACATGGGGGTAGTCGGGATCTGAGAACAGCATGGAACCTTGGGAAAGAGAACGAATCTGGTAATAGCAAAGAAACGGGGGACGAACCGCCGCCCATCCCCCAGAGAATCACGACGATGAGAGCTTAGGCGGTCGCGAGGTTGTGGGCCGCAAAGCCCCAGTTCACCAGGTGCGTGAGAAAGGTGTCGATGTAGTCGGGACGGCGATTTTGGTAGTCCAAATAGTAGGCGTGTTCCCACACATCCATAGTCAGCAGGGGCACTTGGCCAGTGGGGAGGGGGTTATCGGCATTGAGGGTTTTGGTGACCTTTAGGGTGCCGCCATCCAGCACCAGCCAAGCCCAACCGCTGCCAAACTGGGTGGCCCCAGCGGCTTTAAAGGCGTCTACAAATTGGTCGTAGCCACCGAGGTCGGCCTCAATTTTTTGGGCCAGTTCCCCCGTGGGGGCACCGCCGCCACCGGGCTTGATGGAGTTCCAGTAAAAGGTGTGGTTCCACGCCTGGGCCGCATTGTTGAAGACGCCCTGCAAGGAGGCATCCCCGGCGATGGTTTTGATCACCGCCTCAATGGGCTGGCTATCGTGGGGGGTGCCTTCCACCGCCTTGTTGTAGTTGTTAACGTAGGCGGCATGGTGCTTGTCATGGTGGAACTCTAGGGTGCTTTTCGAGATGTGAGGCTCTAGCGCATCGTAGGCGTAGGGGAGAGGGGCGAGTTCGTAAGCCATAGGGCTCCAACAAATAAGGGACGCCCCCATGATAGAAGTCTCTCTGGGGGCGGCGCTATGCCTATCCAGGGGAGGGGGATGAGCCCTTCGCAGCACATCAACCGTGAAGCGCCAGCGCAGCATCCTTTCCAGGGGTAAACTGCTGCCACGGGCAGGAGATCCGGCAAACCCAAGGTGCTCCAACACCCCCAGTATAGGGGTAGGATGCCGGGGCAATTCCACCCTCGGGGCTACTGGCGAATGCCATTTTGGTTATAGGCTCGCTCAATCGCCGCTTTCCCCCAATCTGGCGTGGTCAGGCTTTGGAGACGGGTGAGGTAGGCCGCAACATTGCCCTGATTCCCAGCGGCATAGAGCAGAATTTGGGCGGCGGGATGGACGTAGAACACGCCGTCCTGGCCATCGTTATCGAGGTCGTGGCCATCCCACAGGGCCGCACTAAACTGCAACTCGGCGGTGTTGTCACCACACCGAGGCTCCGGTGGGGAAGTTTCTAGATCGAGGTTGCCCACCGGCCCCGTGAGTCCTCGGAAGTTGTGGTAGTTCTGCCCCGACCGGCGACCGGCGGTATCTGACAAGGCCCAGGTGGGGAGGAAGTTGGCAAAGCCCTCCGTTAGAATCATGCCATCTCGGGTGGCATCGTAGCAGACCCCAAAGCTGTGTTGTCCCCCCGCGCGGGGTGTCCGGCCATTCCAGGCGAAGTCGGCCTGGTGGGCCAATTCGTGGGCCATTGTCCCAGGGGCCGCATGGATCTCCAGCAACGAGACCCAGCCGTCGAAGGAGGCACAGGACCAAACGCGACCATTGCATCGCGCCCGGGTTTCGGGGAACGACACATCCACCACCTCATCCCGCAGGGGGTTGAGCCCCGCCACGTAGAACAACCGCGACCAGAGCCGCTGTCCTTCCTGGTAGACATCCCCCACGAGGGGATTAGGGATGATCCAACTCCCGACATTTGCGGTGCCCGCAATCCTCGCCAACAGTTGCAGGTCTTCCTCGGGAATTCGGTAGCGGTAGGGGTCGCCATTATCAGGGTTCGTCACCTTAAACCAGCGGTTATGGGCACTCACCAGAATGCGCGGATTTCGGATGGTGGCCGGAACCGTCAACGAAAACCCTCCATCGGCTGCGATGTATTGACTGGCCAGTTCCTGATTACCATCCAAAATTCGGACCCACCAGTTCGTGGCTGGGTATGTGAGACCATGACTAGATTGAAAGAGAATCCGGCCCTGCACAGTTAGGGATGGCCTAGCTTGAGCCCAGGTCTGTTGGCTCTGCACAAATGCTGGACTCAGGTTTAGCCGCTTCATGAGATCTAGGGGGGCGCTCACGATCTGCGAAGATGGCACCCAGGACTCCGGCCCCTGGATGGTGGGGGCGCGGCGGGGGTCGAGGCGGGGGTCGGCGGGGATACGGAGATCGGGCACCGGCGTGTCAAGAGGCTCCGGCTCCCACCGAGGGGTGGGGCCGCTGGGGGGCCTTCCGCCTAGGTCAAGGGATCGCGGTAGGGTAACGCGGCGGGGCAGGCTGGCCGCTTTATCCGGGTCAAAGGGCTCAAAGGGGTTCGGTTCAATGCGGCCCCCGGGAAAGGCCATAAGCGATGACTCGCGCCCAAAGGCCTCGGTAAACCGCAGCCGCCGATAGCGGCCATCCGCCTCCACCACCAGCGATGTATTCCCGACCAGGATTTGGCCCCGCCGCAGCCCACCCTGGGTGATGTTCACCGGCAGATAGACCACCTGCGGGCCAACCTCGGACAGGCTGATGGTGACGGGTACTTCTAGGGCTGCCCCGGGGTTGATGGCCAGCGGCTGACGAAACCGCCGATCTAGGGTGATGTTCTGGGTTCGGTTCGATCCCGTCACCACCTCAACGGCGACGGGCTGCCTCGAAATATTCTGAATTTTAAGGGTGCCCGCAATGGCTTTGGCCTCCCCTTCCCGGGGGGCCTCAAAGCTAGCCGAAATAATTTCCGCATCAAACAGGCCGTGGGCCGCTTGCACCCCCGGCCAGACCGACGGCGCTAGGGGAAGTTCCGGCATTCCAAACACCAGCCCCCCCGACGAGAGGAGACACCAGATCCACGTACGGCTAAGGTTCATAACCAGATGGGTAAAGGGCAATATCGCGAGCCACGAAGCACAGCAACAGGAAGCCGACCATTCCTTCTGATCTGGGACTTGCTCCTAAACCAAGGGCTCGGGCTAGTTGCTGGAACACCCTGAGGTGTCACGACTCTAGCGGTATTATTTATAACGATCAATCCAAAGAAATACCTACGGGCGAAGCCGCGCCCCGCCTGGGCCACCCCCCCGGCCACCCCCGGCCCCGGCCAGGGGCTTGGGCTTGCATCCCCATGGCACAATGGGAAAATTGGTTTATCCGTGCTGTTCATCCCCGGATCTTGACAATGTCTAGCCCCGACGTTTCTGTGCCCAGCCCCCCCTCTACCCCCTCCCTGCGCCCCCCGCTGGGGCTGCTCACCATGCTCCGCCTGGGGGTGTTCAACATGGGGCTGGGGATTATGTCTCTGCTCACCCTGGGGGTGCTGAACCGGGTGATGATCGAAGAATTGCGGGTGCCCGCCCTCATTGCGGCGGGCACCATTGCCGTCCACCAGTTCATGGCCCCGGCCCGGGTGTGGTTTGGCCAAATGTCCGATGCGCGGCCCCTGCTGGGCTACCACCGCAGCGGCTATATCTGGCTGGGCATTGTCTCCGTGGCGGTAATTTCCTTCCTGGCCCTGCAAGTGGTCTGGCAAATTGGCGGGCGCACCCTCACCGAGGGCTGGGGGCCAGCGGTATATCCCTGGGTGGGGCTGCTGGGGGTGTTGTTTGCGGCCTATGGCCTAGCCCTCAGCGCGACCTCCACCCCCTTCACCGCCCTGCTGGTGGATGTCTCGGACGACGAAACCCGATCCCGCCTGGTCAGCATCGGCTGGGCCATGCTGATGGTGGGCATCATCACCGGGGTAATCATCACCTCCATCGTGCTCAAGCCAATTGACCTCGATGCCCCCTTTGAACAGGTACGGAGTGCGGTGAATCGGCTGTTTATCATTGCGCCAGCGGTGGTTTGTGCCCTGGCCATCCTCAGCACCTTCGGCATCGAGCGCAAATATTCACGCCTGCGCGACCGCTCCTCCCTCAACGACCGTGAAGATGGTCTCACCCTGGGCAAAGCCCTGGGCATCCTCACCACCAGTCGCCAAACGGGGCTGTTTTTTGGCTTCCTGCTGGTGCTCAGCCTCAGCCTGTTTATGCAGGATGCCATCCTGGAACCCTACGGTGGCGAAGTCTTTGGCATGACCATCGCCGAAACCACCCAACTCAACGCCGCCTTCGGCATGGGCACGCTGATCGGTATTATTTTCACGGGCTGGCTGGTGGTGCCCCGCATTGGCAAACAGCGCACGGTCAAAATTGGCTGTAGCTGGGCGGCCCTCTGCCTGGTGGGGATCATTCTGTCGGGGCTCACCGCCTCGCCCCAGGTGTTGCTGTCGGTGGTGTTTTTGTTTGGCAGCGCCTCCGGGGTGCTCACCCTCGGGGCCATTGTGCTGATGCTGGATTTGACCGTGGCGGAAACAGCGGGTACCTTCATCGGCGCGTGGGGGTTGGCCCAGGCCATCGCCCGAGGCAGCGCCACGGTGCTAGGGGGCGGGCTGTTAGACCTGGGGCGGCTGATCTTTGGCGGCGGCCAGGGGGCGGCAGCGGTGGGCGAACCCAACGCCCTGCTGGCCTACGGGCTGGTGTTCGGCCTCCAGGCGGTGGGAATGCTCGTGGCCATTGGGCTGCTGAGCCGGGTGGATATTTTGGAGTTCCAATCCAGCGCCAAAGCGGCCATCACCGCCGCCTTGGAAAGTGACCTGGATTAGGCCACTCCACCCCCAGCCCCTCTCCCACGGGGTGAGGGCGACTCCAGGCTAGGTAGGATTTCGCGCCTCCATTGACTAGGTTATCCATGGAACAGTTTTGGCCAACGGTGCTGGATTTCGCCCAAACCACCACGCATCGGGTGGGGCAACAATTGCTGGAGGACTTTGGCCATGCCCAGGCCGATCTCAAGGCCGATGGCAGTCTCGTCACCGCCTCGGATCGCTGGGCCGACGAAGCCCTCCGCACCGCCATCCAAGCCCAGTTCCCCGATCACGGTGTGCTCAGCGAAGAAACCGTGCACATCTTCCCCAAGACTGACTGGTGCTGGATTATCGACCCCATCGACGGCACCACCAACTTCACCCGGGGCATTCCCGTCTGGGGTATTTCCCTGGCGTTGCTCTATCGGGGGGTGCCGGTCTTTGGCTATGTGGCCCTGCCGCCCCTGGGTCAAGCCTTCCATGGCTATTGGCCGGGATCAAGTGGCCTGGTCATGCCCAGCGGCGCGTTTTTCAACGGTCGGCCCATGCACCCCACGACGGCAGAACCTGGCCCCCAGGAATTCTTTAGCCTGTGCGCCCGCAGCACCTCGGTGATGGCCCAGCCCTTCCCCTGCAAAATTCGGATGCTGGGAGCCGCCACCTATAACCTGCTGCTGGTGGGGGCGGGCTGGGCCATCGGTGCCGTGGAAGCCACGCCCAAGATCTGGGACATTGCCGCCGTCTGGGCCATTCTCCACGCCGCCGAAGCCACTTGGGTGGCCCTAGACGGGGAAGATCCTTTCCCCCTGGTTGTAGGCCAAGACTACAGCCGCCGCCCCTACCCCACCCTCGTCACCGCTCAGCTTGCCTGGGTAGACCTCTTTACGCCGTTGGTAGCGCAGGTGGGCGGTAGTTGAGCAGGTCTGGGACGGGGTCGCCCCTACCCAACCGCCGTTTCGCCCTGGCCCCAAAAGCCGTCGTATTTGGCCACCTGGATATCCCCCAAAACCTGGGTTTGGCAGGCCAAACGGAGGTTGCGGTCGGCCTTGTGGGGCGGTAGGGAACGGCGGGTTTTGTCCTTCCAATTGGGTTCAGAAACCGCGCCCTCAATCTGCACGGCGCAGGTGCCGCAGGAACCTAGCCCCCGACAATTGATCACCGTAGCCTGGCCGTTATAGAGGTCTATGCCGTGGGCCAGCAGCACCTTTCGCAGATTGGCTCCGGTTTCGCATTCAAAGGTTTTTCCCTGGGCAGAGACAGTGGGCATTGGGTATCTCCTGGCGAAGGCAACACCCTAGGGTTATAACGCACTCTCCCGAGGGGTTCAAGCCAGAGATTGTAGGGATGATGGCGGGAAGAATACCCCGATCTCGGAAGGGTCTATGGGAGAATGGCAACGGTTGTTTATCGATCCTGCCCATGGGCAGCGACACTATGAGCGGCGACACTATTTTTGGCAAGATTATTCGCCGGGAAATTCCCGCCAATATAGTCTACGAAGATGATCTCTGTCTGGCCTTCCGCGACATTGCGCCCCAGGCCCCGATTCATATTCTAGTGATTCCCAAAAAGCCCATTCCCAGCTTGGCCGATGCGACCCCGGAGGACAAGGAGGTGCTAGGTCATCTGTTGTTGACGATTCAACACATCGCCGATCAAGAGGGGCTGACCGACAAAGGCTATCGTGTGGTCACAAACATTGGCAGTGATGGCGGACAAACGGTCTTCCACCTCCATTTTCACCTCATGGGTGGACGGGGAATGCACTGGCCACCGGGCTGATGGCGGGGTTCTGATGCGCTTCAGCCCCTTGGAATTCCCACAACGGGCTGAAACCCGTTGTGGGTTCGTGGTTTATCGATGCACCGAGGGCTGTTCACCCATGCCGTGATGGACAGCGCCACCCTAAGGGTGATTTTTTGACGCATAAGCATGAACTGTCATGGCAAAATGGATCGTTTTGCAACAGGTGATTTACTTTTGTGCAACGAAATAAACTTTTCTGATTAGGGCTTTTCCGATCCAGCGGGAAACTTTACAATGTCCCCTAGGGTAGGCCGTTCGCTTCTTTCTACCCTGATCGTTTTTATTCATTCATTGGCTCTTCCGGATTTAGGGTGATAAGTTTTCCTAATCAGAGAAGCAAGCTCAATAGTCCGGACACTTTTCTGAGTAAGCGCTGAAACCCTTGATTTCTCGTTGGCCAGATCACTGTGGAAGAGGTCTGAAACCCGCATTCTACCGTTGGCTATCAAAAACTGTCCGGAGTGTTG
>JALQST010000122.1 GCA_023264315.1 Nodosilinea sp. BSH.14 | reverse complement strand
TTGCGGTTATTGAGGGTGAATCCTGAGAAGCCCTAACCCTAGACCCGCTGGGAATGCCCCGGGGGCCTACCCCTGCTACCCAGGCCGGGGCCGGGTAGCCCATGGGGGGTGGGGGGATAGGGGGATTAACCACTCCATTCTTATAGCTATTGGGTGTCTTGTGCAACTAACCGCCTATCCCCCGGCTCCATAGGGCGATGGGGATGGCTTGATTTTGCTCGGTTGTGCCTATCGGTGCCATCGTGATTCCGATGGGCTGGAAGGTTTATCCCGACGGGCTGGAAGGTTAATGTAGAAATATTGTTATTTGGGGGAAGTGGCCACCTCCGCCATAGCCTCGGGGTATTCTCAGTGTCATCTCCCCTTCCCCGCCTGGGCAACGTTCAGAATGTTGCCTATGCTGAAGATCGACACCGTCCCTGGGAGGTTTTCCCTTTGCTTCGCACCTAGCCGCCGGATCTGGAATTCATGGCGTTTCAACGATACCCCTTGCCCACCGTCCAGAAAGTGAGTCAGTTGATTCGCGGAACGTTGGTGCTTCCCATGGCGGATGCCCAGACCAAGGAGGCACCGTCGGAGGAGGATGAAGGCGTCCCTGATTCCCTCGATGCCCTGGGTGACTTATTTCGGGTGGGGGATGACCTCGAAGATAACCTGCCCGCCCCCAATACCGATGGCCGCTGGTTTGTCAGTACCCTCAACCCCTCGGAGGTGTTGAATAAGCTGCCTGGGTTGTGGCTTGCCCCCGGTATTCGTCTCGTCACCTATCTGCGCCAAGACAAGGAGGGTGGTGTGGGAGCCACAGTGGCCCTGCCCGGTTTGCTCAGCACTACCGAGCGCCTAGAGGCGGCCCTTGAGTCCCTGGCACCGGATCAATCTCCTAGCCCGATGGGCTGTCTGTCCAGCCTCATGGGCGGCATTGAGGGGGATGGTTCCCTGGCGTCTTTCCTGGCTGCGTCCATTTTGATCCGCGAAATCCTAGAATTTGGCCGCTATGGCCGCTATGCCGCTGGATCCACCATCGCTTTGTGGAGGCCATCCCGCAGAAGCTGCCCTGGCAGTGGCGGGCCAAAATGCCGGAGGATTTTTCCCCCAAGGTTGTCCTACGGCCCGATGCGGAAGTAATTGTAGAATTTTATACCTGCCGGGTGCAAAAGCCCGTTGCCCTCTTCCGTCACGTTGATCGCTACCCCCCCAACAGCTACGCCGCCACGAATCAAGACCAGGTCATTGCCGTAGCGGGTGCTCCTGGGGCCTAGCCACCGAATGGAAAAGGACGAACTGAGTCCCTACCCCTATGTCAACCGGTGCAGAGCTTCCACAAAGGCGGCGGTGGATTCGTAGGGTAAGACGTTGCGACCGGGGATCATTACTCCGTTGGCGGTGGGGATGAGGCGGAGGTAGTCGTCGAGGCGCTGCTGGGGGGGATCGGTGCGGCTGAGGCGGTTAATGCCGGAGGCGGCGTCGCCAAAAATGACGAGGGTGGGAAGGGTGATGGCGACCATCAGATCGGTATAGTCCTGTCGCCAAAAGCCTGCGAGGAAGGAGTAGACCGCATAGCGGCCACCGCCGTCCTGGGTATCTTCAAGCAGATGGTCGAGCCATTCCCGATCAATATCAGCGGGGTTGGCAAACAGTTGGCGACGGCAAAAGGACTCTAAAAAAGCCTCGCGACGGGCATAGCGAAAGAACCCAACCCCCACCGGGCCACTAAACAGTAGGTTCCACAACAGGGTTTGGCGGCGGCGGGAAGTGGGCGTGGTCATCAGTTTCATCCCCGGTGGCCCGCTCAGTACCACGGAATGAATGAACCCCTGGGTTTGGGGATGGGCCAGCAACCGCAGGCCGATGGGCAAGCTGCCCCCTTGCACCACCAGCACCACGGGCCGCTGTACCACCTGGCGCAAAAAGTGGGCTAACTGGTCGGCCCAGTCCTCGGCGCGGTAGGCCACTTTAGGTTTGGGGCTCTGGCCGCAGCCCAGCAGGTCAGGGGCGTACAGGGCTGGGCTATCCCCGGTGGCGGCCATGGCTTGGGCCAACCGATCCCAAAACCAGCTCGCCAACCCCACGCCAATGGGATGGATTAACAGCATCGGCGGCGCGTCCGTCTCACCCTGGGCGGGGTAGTGGGTGTAGGTGCAGGCGTAGGTCTTCCAGGCATACACCTGGGTGGGCGGCGGGCTGGTCATGGCAGCGTCACGGCGTTCAAAAGCTTGGGCGGCATCAGCCACAGCAGCGTACCACGGCCTTGGCCCACCTGCGTCCAGCGATCTTCCTCAAACCGGAGACAGGCCATCGCCGCTGTGGGCATTCGCACCATGCCACCGCCCATGAGATAAGTGAGGGTATCGGACCACGTGGGTTCGTGGCCCACCAGCATCAGCGTGCTGTAAGCGTCGGGCTGTTGATGGATGACCTCCAGCACCGCTGCCACGGTCGCTTCATAGAGGTCGCCCATGACCTGGGTGGGGCAGTTCCATGCCCCCGCCGCCATCGCCAGATCTAGGGTGGTCTTAGCCCGCACCGCTGAGGAAGTGATAGCTAGATCCGGTACCCACGGGGTGGCCGCGAGCCAACAGCCCATGGTTTGGGCGGCTCGTCGGCCCCGTTCCGCCACGGGACGGTCGTGGTCGCGGCTAAAACTGGCCCCCCAGTTTGATTTGCCGTGGCGAAAAAGGATTAGGTGCTTCGGCATCGGACGTCGGCCCTAGGGTACTGGCTGTAAAATGGCGACCTGAAGTTCTAGGTCGTTGAAATCGTCCAGAATGTCCCGATCTTCAAAGCCCAATTCATAGAGGTCGCCGTTGGCGTAGCGGATGCGCCGTACCTTCAGCCCAAAGGCATCCTCCCAGGGCTGGCTGGTGGTCAGCCGATGATCGCCATCGAAGTCATAGGTGACGACCCCGGCTGTCGCTGGAAACTGAAACCAGCCCGTGGGCCCGTTGGAGAGCAACTGGCATATACACCGGTTCAAAGGCTTGAATCAGGTTGCGCAGGGGGGGCGAACTGGGGCTGGCCACCTGGGCTGGGGTGCGGCTGGCCAGAGGAACGATCATCAGCAGAGCGGCGATGATCACCACCACGAGGCTGTAGAGAATGCTGCGCCGAGTCATAGGGCTGACCGAGTTCAGGTCTTTTGCCCCAAGAATATCGCAGATTTTCCGGACGCGATCTTCTCCCATGGTCGATCCCCTGGTGTAGCGGACATCACCCAAACTGTTTTTTGGCCGCTTCGTAGACGGATTCAGTGATTTGGCTTAGCCCTTGGTCTTGGGCAAATTTTTCGATTTTCTTGCGGGCCGCAGGGCGCACAAAGAAGGGAATCTCCTTGAGACGGGCTTCAGCCTCGGCAGTCCAGTCCATGATTACGTCTCTCCTACACCAGCTAGATTTGGGCACTAGATAGATTCCGGCACGCTTGCCACACGGACGTGTGCCAGAGGGGCACTCGCTTTGCATTCTGCTTCAAGCTTCTTTACGATATCAGGGCAGGCGATGCCTGGGCGATGGGTTTACCCAGGTTAGGAGGAAGATCGATGAAAAAATTGGGACTGATGGCGCTGGCGGCGGTGCTGGTCCTGGGGCTGGTTTTGGGGTTGGGGCAGAGGGCACGGGCGAATATCATTCAAAAAGCCGTGGTTTATACCATCGACGGCCAGCCCTACGAGGGCTACTTTGCCAAGAACCCCGGCTTTGGGGAGAATCAGCCCCTCGTGCTGCTGGTGCACGATTGAAACGGGCTAGATAGCTACGAAATGCGCCGATCTTAAATGCTGGCCGAGCAGGGCTACGCCACCTTTGCGGTGGATCTCTACGGCCAGGGGGTGCGGCCCCGCAACACCGAGGAATCCCAGGCGGAGAGCGGCAAACTCTATGGAGATCGGGCCACCGTGCGAGCCCGCCTCGCCGCAGGCTTGGCCGAAGCCCAGCGGATGGCCGGGGTGGATGGCACTCGGGTGGTGGCGATTGGCTACTGCTTTGGCGGCGGTGCTCGAAATGGCCCGCGCCGGGATGGAGGTGGATGGCTTTGTCTCCTTCCACGGCAGCTTTGAAACCCCAGCTGGTCAGGACTATCGCCGTACCCAGGGCCGGGTGCTGATTTTGCACGGTTCTGATAACCCCGTGGCCCCCATAGCCGATGTGGCCCAACTGGCCGCTGAACTGGATGCGGCCCAGGTGGAGTTTGAGATGGAAATCTACGGCGGCGTAGACCATGCCTTGACCGTGTGGTCAGCGGGCGATCACTACGATGGCCCCGCCGACCGCAAAGCCTGGCGGGCGCTGCTCACCTTCCTGGGCGAAACCATCGACTAGCGCGTTGCCTCTGACCCTCTAGGGCCAAAATTGGCCTGGTATGTCCCTGGGATTCAACGGGCGGGGAAACCCCGCCCCTGCGGGGGCTGGATGATCCCATCGGTTAGTCATCCAGCAGCACGGAGGGATTGCCGGGAACCGTGGCGGGTTGGCCCAGGCGATGGGGGCTGGGATCGTTGAGGGGGCTACGGCTACGAACATCCCCCTTACCCTGGGCGATGGGCACCGTGAAGTGAAACTGACTGCCCTTGTTTTTACCCTCCGACTCGGCCCAGATGATGCCCCCCAAGCCTTCAACGATCTGGCGACACATGGCCAGCCCCAGCCCCGTCCCCCCGGCGGTGCGGCGAAGGGCACCCTCCTCCTGATAAAACCGATCAAACACCGCCGTGAGGCGACTAGGTTCAATCCCCCGTCCGGTGTCGGCCACCGTGACCTGAAGATGGGTGGGGCTGGATCGCGCTACCTGGATCGTCATTTTCCCGTCGGGGGGGGTGAACTTGCTGGCATTGTCCAACAGCTTAACCAGCACCTCCACCAGCCATTCCCCATCGGCCCGCACTAAGGGCACCGACTTGGGAATCTTGACCTTGATATTCGAGACCGGAGCCCCATCGTGGTGGGCGTTGATACTGCTCAGGGCCAAATCGACACATTCCTGAATGGCGAGGGATTCCAGATTCCATTCCACCCGCCCACTTTCCAGCTTGGACAGGGTGAGAAAATCCTGCACCAGTTTGCGCATCCGCTCCGCATCCTCCAGGGCCGCCTGGATCATTACCTGACGCAGTTCGGCGGGCATATCCGGCTCGGTGGCCAAGCTTTCGAGGCAAACCTGAATGGTAGATAGGGGGGTGCGCAGTTCGTGCCCGGTGATGGCGATCAGGTTGGCCCGGGTCAGATCCAGGGCCTCAAGCTGGCGGTTGAGATCCTGCAAGTGGGCGTAGGCTTCGGCCTGGATGATGGCCACGCTGAGCTGGGCGGCAATGGCATCCACCAGCGCCTTATCATCTTCCGTCCAGTCGTAGGGGTTGGCCTGACAGTGGTGCAGTTCGATCATGCCCACCAGTCGCCCCTGGTAGGTGAGGGGGGCGATCAGCCAGGACTGAATACGCCACCGATCCAGCAGCAGCCGGATACTGTCTAGCTCGTAGCGAAAGGGCGATTCTGGATCGTGGGTGTCGGCAATGGCCACGATTTCCTGGGTATCTTGCACATAGTCAAACAGGGGGCTAGCGGCTAGGGGCCAGGTCTCCCCCAGCAACGATTCCACCGTGGGCTGGAGGTGCTCGTGGTGAATGGTGGTTGTGGCGTCGGTGGCGGCACAGGGGTAGATCAAACAGCGACACACGTTGAGTGCCTGCCCCAGTTCCGCCGCGGCCTTTTCAAAAATTTCTGTGGCGTCGAGGGATTGTCGAATCACGGACGTAATCGTGTTGACTAGCCGTTCCCGTCGCTCCTGGGCCGCCATCGCCCGATAGGCCTTCAGCAGCTTATACTGCCCTGCCTGAAGGTATGTCACCAGCCGTTGGGTGAATGGATCGGGCCTGCCCTTGCCATCCAGTCGATTCGACGGAGCCGCTGTCGGGTGGAGATAGCGCCGCTTGGCCACCTGCACCTTGTCTCGCAAATGGGGGCGATACTGAGCAATGCGATCCAGTAAAATGTCTGCCGAGCGCTGGGTGACGTAGGGATCCTGGGTCCAAATCCCCTCAAACCGCCGATTTTGATCGAGGACGGGCTGCCCCGCATCCTCGTGGGCCAGACGCTCGCGGCAAATCAAACAGGCCGAGTAGCTGTCGCTGATGACCACCAAATGCCACTCATCAATCAGGGCATCCCCCGCCTCAAAGGCAATGGTCTCGTAGTTTTCAGCATGACTGGTAAAACTGGTGCCCGCCGCCGAGAGCACATAGAGCTGATCGCTCAGGTCTGCGATGCGCAGGTAGCGGCTGGCCTCTTGGAGATAAAACCGCTCCTGCTGAAAGCTCGCAATAACCAGCGCCCCACCAACCCCTGCCAGAATGTGGTCTTCCATGGCGTGGGACAAGGCCGTTAACGATGTCTTGAAATAGAGTCTGGGTCTAAGCTGGGGAATTGCCGTTAACAATTCTTCCACGACGGATGTGGAATTGCTCATAGTTCAAGCTACGGAACTGCCATTGCAAGCTCGCCCCAGGGATGATCGGGCTAAGCCAAATCCCTTGCGATTGCGGCCTTTGTAGGCATTACTCCCCCCTAGCCTACCAGTTGACGGCGGAGGCTTAGCACTTTGTAATCTTTCGCCAAAATTACGCAGAAGGCGAACCAGGCAGCGAACGCCCTTGGCCCTAGCCTAGCGGCCTACCTCCATGGCGTTGTAAAGACTCATGGCCTTTTCCACGCCATCAGCGAGGCTCTTCTCCAGCGCTCGCACCGCCACATCCACGACTTCATCCATGGTTTGCCGTTCCGCCTTGGAAAAGCTGCCCAATACGTGGGACACCACCGCTTGGTCGCGTTCGGCCTCGGTGCGGGCGGCCCCAATGCCCACTCGCAGGCGGCAAAAGTCCTGGGTTTTGAGGTGGGCAATGGCCGATTTCATGCCGTTGTGCCCCCCCGCCGAACCCGATAACCGCAGGCGCAATTTCCCGACGGGCAAATCCATGTCGTCGTACACCACCAACACCGCCCTGGGGTCGAGTTTCACCCAATCCAGCACCGCCCGAATGGATTGCCCAGACCGATTCATGTAGGTGAGGGGCTTGAGCAGGTGAAGCTTCTGCCGATGCAGCCCTATCCCCGCCCCATACTCCCCCTGGAAGCGGCGCTCCTCCTTGAGGGGAATCGCCCACCGTTTAGAGAGATGATCCACCACCTCAAAGCCAATATTGTGGCGGGTGCCCGCATACTTGGGGCCGGGGTTGCCCAGTCCCACAATCAAACCAATGGCCAGACGCTCTGGGGTAGCCGCAGCATCAGTCATAGCGCTCGTACCAGTTCCAATCCGTAGGGGCCGTTAAGTGGGGGTGTCGGCGTTGGGGCTAGGGGAATTCGCCCTATCCCCCGGGGTGGCCTCCGGGTTAATATTGACGTCGCTGGATGCATCTGCCCCGGCAGACTGGGGCGATGAAGCGGTCTCCGGGGCCACCACAATTTCTGCCGGAGCCGACTCCTGGGGCGACAACACCTTCGCGGGTTCAGGATCGAGGGTCGCCTTCATGGGGCTAGTGACAACCTTCTCAATCTGTTGGGCTTCTTTTTTAAATTCCTCCTCAAATTCCTTCGAGGCATCCTGGAACCCCTTGATGGCCTTGCCCAGGCTGCGGCCAATTTCCGGCAGCTTTTTGGGGCCAAAGACCAGCAGAGCCAAGACCAAAATCACCGCCATCTCTGGCAAGCCAATCCCGAAGACGTTCATACTCCAACTCCTCCCCCACGGGGTGAACCACAACCATCGATCTTCCCATCATTATGCCGGGGGTGGCCCCCCAATCGACCTCAAATGCGGCCCTAGCCACCGAAAATAGACGCCGAAAAAGGGCTAGCTCGGAACAATCATCCGTACTAGCCCTAGGGCTCCTTGGGGCGGCTTTAACTCAAGCCCAACTCCCTACATCCCGATGCTGCGCCAATCCACATCGAAGCTGTCCAGGATGATGGAGGAGTTGTAGAGCTGGAGAATAATCAGCAAAAAGACGAAAAACAGGCCGATGAAGACCCCCATCAGTGGGGTGGTCCCCCAGCCGGGAGCGACCTTCCCATACTCAGAGTTGAGGGGCTTGAGAACGTCTCCTAACCAAGTCCGTTGTGCCATGGATCCTTCCGCTATCAATACTTTAATAGTTCGTAATATTATATGATGGAGAGGTTTCTCCTTCTCATAAAGTTTATGGAACCCGCAACAGTTCTTATTATTTCCGTCGGGGCCGTGCTCGTCGCCGTCACCGGGTTTGCGGTCTATCTATCCTTTGGGCCGCCGTCCAAGCAACTGGCCGATCCCTTCGACGAACACGAAGACTAAGCCTAGGGTTCGCCGTCCCCACCGTCCAGGCTGGTCAGCCAACCTTAGCGACCGAGTGCAAGAACCACCCAGACCAGCGTCTTCCTAGGGCAACCCGCTGGGCAAAAGCGGCCAAGGCAGCAACTCTCAGTATGACTAGGCTGGCGAA
>JALQST010000121.1 GCA_023264315.1 Nodosilinea sp. BSH.14 | reverse complement strand
ACCCTGGTACAGCGCTTCTTAGCCGTGGTGGTGGATGACTGCGGCCCGGAAAACGACCTGCTGGCGCGGGGCATCCTGTACCTGCTGACCAACATCGACCGCGACCAACGCCCCTATCGCCCCACCAAAAGTCAGGACGATCTAGAAAACGACCTGCACCTGCGCGGCACTGCCTACAACCCGGGCCAACTCACCCTGGTGCTGGAGATCCTGGTGGGCTCCGGGCTGGTGTTTCTCTTCCCCGCTGCCCCCAGCCCCCGCTACCAGCTCGTCCACGATTACCCTGTTACCCACGTCCGCCAGGACAGCCTCCTGACCGCCCTCGGTTGGCGGACCTAGGCTGGATGGTTTAGACCGGGCAATTCTCGGGCAACCATAGATCGAGAAGAACGGTAGGGATTCAATTTTCTCAACTAAAGATCCGTTGACAATCGGGCGAACACCCTAGGCACTACTGCTAGAATTGGGAAGCTGTCAAAATAAATTGTTGCTTAAACAACAGTTTGGGGCGATTTGGCCCCGTCATTTTTTCCCAACTCACCCCCCGACTCGCTGCCGCCATGACTACCCCTGTTGCGTCCCAAAGTGAAGTTCTTGTTCGCCGTGCTTCTGGGGCCTTTGCCCTGATTGACAGCCTTAAACGCCACGGGGTTAAGCATATTTTTGGCTACCCCGGTGGGGCCATCCTACCCATCTACGACGAACTCTACCGGGCCGAAGCGGCGGGGGATATTAGCCACATTCTGGTGCGCCACGAGCAAGGGGCCGCCCATGCCGCCGATGGCTATGCCCGCGCCACTGGCCAGGTAGGGGTGTGCTTTGGCACCTCCGGGCCTGGGGCCACCAACCTGGTGACGGGGATCGCCACCGCCCAGATGGACTCCATTCCCCTGGTGGTAATTACGGGTCAGGTGCCCCGCCCCGCCATCGGCAGCGATGCCTTCCAAGAAACCGACATCTACGGCATTACCCTGCCCATCGTGAAGCATTCCTACGTGGCGCGGACGCCGGAACAAATCGCCCAGTTTGTGACCGAAGCCTTCTACATTGCCCAAACCGGACGCCCCGGCCCCGTGCTGGTGGATATTCCCAAGGATGTGGGCCTCGAAGAATTTGACTATATTCCCGTGGAGCCCGGACGGGTGACCCTGACGGGCTACAAGCCCACCATCAAGGGCAATCCGCGCCAAATTAGCCACGCCATTCGGCTGCTGCGCCAGAGCGAACGGCCTCTGCTCTACGTCGGCGGCGGAGCCATCACCGCCGGAGCCCACGCCGAAATTGCCCGCCTCGCCGAGTACTTCCAAATCCCCGTCACCACGACGCTAATGGGTAAGGGCGCGTTCGACGAACATCATCCCCTCGCTGTGGGAATGCTAGGGATGCACGGCACCGCCTACGCCAACTTTTCCGTTAGCGAGTGCGACCTGCTGATCGCCGTGGGAGCCCGGTTTGACGACCGGGTGACGGGCAAGCTGGATGAGTTTGCCTCCCGCGCCCAGGTCATCCACATCGACATTGACCCCGCCGAGGTGGGCAAAAACCGCACGCCCCAGGTGCCCATTGTGGGTGATGTGAAGCAGGTTTTGGTGAACCTGCTGGAGCGCCTAGAGGCCGAGAACCAACTGCCCCCGCCCAACCAAACCGTGGCTTGGCGGGAGCGCATCAGCCGTTGGCGGCAGGACTATCCCCTGGTGGTGCCCACCTATCCCGATGTGCTCTCGCCCCAGGAGGTGATAACCGAGCTAGGACGCCAAGCCCCCCACGCCTATTACACCACTGACGTGGGTCAGCACCAGATGTGGGCGGCGCAGTTCCTCAAAAATGGCCCCCGCCAGTGGGTGTCCAGTGCCGGTCTGGGCACCATGGGCTTTGGGATGCCAGCGGCCATGGGTGCCCAGGTGGCCCTGCCCAATAACACCGTGATCTGCATCAGCGGCGACGCCAGCTTCCAGATGAATCTCCAGGAACTTGGCACCCTGGCCCAGTACAACATTCCGGTGAAAACCGTGATTATTAACAACGGCTGGCAGGGGATGGTGCGCCAGTGGCAGCAAGCCTTCCACGGCGAGCGCTATTCCTCCTCCAACATGGAAGTGGGGATGCCCGACTTTGAACTGCTGGCCCGGGCCTACGGCATCAAGGGCATGGTCGTCCAAGACCGCAGCCAACTGAGCGAGGCCGTGGCCGCCATGCTGACCCACGATGGGCCGGTGCTGATGGATGTCCGTGTGCGCCGCGACGAAAACTGCTACCCGATGGTGGCCCCCGGCAAGAGCAACCACCAAATGCTGGGCCTGCCGGAGGTCGCCTCTGAGGCCACGGATGCCCCGATCTCCTGCGGCCAGTGCGGCCACGAAAACGCCCAGGGCAGCCACTTCTGCTCCCAGTGCGGCACCAAACTATAGCCCGAGACCTCACCCAATATCCCTCTCCCGAAGGGAGAAGAACTTTGAGGAGCTTTCCGGCTCCCTTCTCCTAGCAGGAGAGGGCTGGGGGTGAGGTTGCCCGGGGCTGGGCGCTGGCCCAGGAGTCAAGGTTTTTGGGAAGAAATAGGCCAGTTTTCAAAGAATGCAGTATCCTAACCACAGTTCTTTTCTGTGGTGTAGGTTGTCTATGTCTGCTGCGCTGAAATCCTACCGCCCTCGACCCGTGAACCCTCCGTCAAATCGGGGTCGCACAACGTCCAAGGCAACGGTGGGGGTGCTGCGTCCCCTCAAGGCAGGGGTCGTACGCTCCCTGCCCGTGACCACCGCCCCCACTCCCCTGCGCCGCACCCTGGGTCAACTGTATCTGGCGTCCTCGGTGTTGGCCACCTGCTTGGTGGGCCTCGCCCTGGTGGGCTACGGCACCTCGGTTTATGTCGATCAGCAGTTGAACCAGGCCACCCAACGCCTTAGCCAGCTTCAGCGCAGCGAGCAACAAATTACCACCGCCAATGCCAGCCTCACCCGCCACATGGCCCAGCAGGTGGAGCAGCCGGAAATGGGGCTTCAGCCGCCCAAGCCTAATCAGGTGATTTTCTTGGAACTTGCCCCCCAGCGCCCCGCTCGTCCCGTCGTAGAATCGGCAACCACCTTTGATATCCAGGCCAGCCGCCCCCTAGGCTACTAGGCTTCAACTCCCTGCCGGCTTTGGCGGGCGGGGGTTAGTCATACCCCCGTGATTGGTTGCCCGCCGCTTTGCTTCCGCCGCGCCTTGCCCCTTTGCTGTTCCGCCCTAGCCATGGCTCGCTCGTTTTCCTCCTCCCTCCGTCCCCAGCGACAACGACCTGCCCCCCGGCGGCAGCCCCCATCCCCTGCCGAGGCCTCCCCCCGGGTGGATCAACACCCTCGGGCTAAAACGGCCCCCAGCACGGCTCGGCTGGTGATGGTGTGGGCGGCGATGATGGCGATGATGGCTCTGCTGACCGGGCGGCTGGTGTGGCTACAACTGAAGCAGGGGGACACCCTCGGTCAGATGGCGGCCCAGCAGCGGGTGCGCTCTAGCCAGCCCATGCCCCTGCGTTATCCCATCGCGGATCGCCAGGGTACCCTGCTGGCGATGGATCGGATGGTCTACACCCTCTACGTGCATCCGAAGCTGTTTAACAAACCGGCAGATGACGTGGCCGAGGCCCTGAGCCCCCTGCTGAATCAACCCACCGCCGAGCTCCTCGACCGGTGGAGCACCCAGCCCACCGGTATCCGCATGGTGGATGGCCTCACCGCCGAAACCGCCGATCGCATTCGTCAAAAGCAGTTCAATGGGGTCGATCTGGTGCCCCAACATCAGCGCTTCTATCCCCAAGAGGATCTCTTTGCGCCCGTGTTGGGGTTCGTCAACCTCGATGGCGAGGCCCAGGCGGGGCTGGAAATTGCCCACCAAGACCACCTGCGGCTGCCGGAGGAGGATCAGTCAGACCCCACCCTGGCGCTGGTGCAGGGCCAAGCCAACCGCGCCACTTTCCATCTCACCCTGGATAGCCGCCTTCAGCGGGTGGCCCAAAAGGCCCTGGAGGCCATGGTGGAGGAGCGGTCGGCCAAGGGCGGAGCCATCCTGGTGATGGATGTCAACACGGGAGCCCTACTCACCATGGCGGTGGCCCCCACCTACAATCCCAACCAATACTTCCGGGCTGACATGGCGGCCTTCCGCAACTGGGCCATTAGCGACCTCTATGAGCCCGGATCCACCTTCAAATCCATCAACGTGGCCATTGCCCTAGAGGCGGGGGTGCTTCAGCCCGACGACCGGGTATACGACAGCGGCCAAGTACGGATTGGTACCTCGATCATCCGAAATAGCGACTCTGCCACCGTCGGAGGACGGGGGAGTATGTCCATCACCGATGTGATGAAGTACTCCAGCAACGTGGGCATGATTCGGGTTATGGAGAAACTGACGCCCGAAGACTATTTCCAGTGGCTCGAAAAACTGGGCATCGAGGAGCCCTCCGGCATTGACCTACCCAATGAAGCAGTGGGGCGACTACAAGATCGGAACCAGTTTCTCCGAGGTCGGGCCGAACGCGCCACCACTTCCTTTGGTCATGGGATTTCCATGACGCCGATTAAAATGATGCAGCTTCAGGCTGCCACGGTCAATGGTGGACGATTGGTGATTCCCCACGTGGTGCAAGGACTGGTGGCAGACGATGGCACCCTGCTGTGGGAGCCCCAACGCCCTGCTGTGCGGCCAATCTTTTCCGAGCGCACCACCCAAGCCCTAATGCCGATGCTGGAGGCCGTGGTGGAGTCGGGCACGGGGCAAGCTGCCCAAATTCCGGGTTACCGCATCGGTGGCAAGACGGGCACCGCCGAAAAGGTCAAAGCGGGTGGAGGCTATGGTAAGAGCTATGTTACCAGCTTTGTGGGGGTGCTACCCATGGAAGATCCGCGCTATGTGGTCATGGCCTTCCTCGATGAACCCAGGGGAGCCAATGCCTACGGCGGGACAACAGCAGCCCCCCTCGTGAAGGAGGTCAGCGAAGCCCTACTGGTGCTGGAGGGCATCCCCCCCAGCGGCGCTACGGCGGTTTCAGCCCCCTAGGGCAACGGTTGGCCCCCAGGGTGGCCCCGCCCTGCTAGGAGGATTTGCGCATCGGTTGGCGACCATCGTCGCGAAGGCCCTCTCGGATATCGTTGCGAAGATCAAAGGAAATGGCGTTGGCCTTGATGGGGGTTTTGGCCTTGGGCCTTGGGCCGACCGGGTTCGGCAGGGTGGGGGAGGGCTTAGGTCGGGCCGGGGCCGGGGTCGGGATAGAGGTCGGAGCCGGGGCAGGCTGTGGATTAGCGGGCATCGTGGCGACCTTAGGAGCAGCCTTAGGGTCAGCGGCCTTAGGATTGGCGGCGGGCGGCGCGGATTTGAGACCCAGGGCGTTGGCGTTGGACAGCACCGCTAGCCCAATGCCAGCCAGCACCGTGAGGGGATGCCAAGCCCCCCCAGAAAAGAGGTTCAAGCCACCACCGATCCCTTGCAGTCCCTCCGCAACGGCAAAGAGGATCACAAAACAGAGGAGCCAAAGTTTCATAGCTGGGTCAGTCTTGATCAGGAGGGCAGAACAACAGCAGGCCATCGGCACGGCACATGCCAACCGAAACGGGCCGAAGACCTAGAGAGACCGAAACGGACGTTCTACTCTAAACCGCCTTGATTATGCCACCGTTAGCCCAAGATGGATGGTTTTGAAGCCAAGGATTCTGAACTGGGTGGGGTGGGGTGGCCAAGTCATGGAACTATTGAAGGATAACCATGGGTTGTAAAGAAGGCCATGACCGTATCCCGAACCATTTGCCTTGGGTTTCTAGTGTTCATTGCGGTGGGCGCAGTGTTGCTCCTGTTGCCCTGGGCCAATGCTAGCGGCAGTTGGGGAAATCCGCTGGTGGCACTGTTTACCGCCACTTCGGCGGTCTGCGTAACAGGGCTGATTGTGGTCGATACGGGCACCCACTTTTCCCCCCTGGGTCAGGGCATTATCCTGGCGCTGATTCAGATTGGCGGCCTAGGCTACATGACCGCCAACAGTTTTCTGATGTTGCTGCTAGGGCGCAGGCTCAAACTCAAGCATCGGGTAGCCATCCAGCAATCCATGGACAACAGCGACCTGGCGGGGGGCAGTTTGCTGATTGTGTCCATCATCACCATGACCCTAGTGTTTGAACTCACGGGGATTTTTTGCCTCTATCCCACCTTTCAGCGAGACTTTGGCGGGAGGCAAGGGCTATGGCTGTCGGTGTTTCACAGCATTAGCGCCTTTAACAATGCTGGCTTCAGCCTCTTCGCCGACAGCATTGTCAGGTATGCCCTCAACCCCTGGGTGAACCTGGTCATCACGCTACTGGTGATCGTTGGGGGAATTGGCTACCAGGTGATCATGGAAACCTTTCTGTGGGCGCGGCACCTCATCTGGGGCGATCGGCGCCGCATCAAGTTTTCCTTGAACTACAAAATTGTGACTAGCACCACCGTGGCCCTGTTGGCGGTGGGGACGGTGGCCTTTTTTCTGATTGAGTTCAACAACGCGGCCACCCTAGGCCACCACCGGCCCACCCAAAAACTGCTGATGGCCTGGTTTCAGTCGGTGATTGCCCGCACCGCAGGCTTTAACAGCATCGACATTGGGGCCATGGGTGAAGCGTCCCTGTTTATTATGATTGCCCTGATGTTTGTGGGGGCTAGCCCCGGCAGTACGGGAGGCGGCATCAAAACGACCACCCTGCGCATTCTGCTGGCCTGTACCCGTACCGTGCTCCAGGGCAAGGAGGAGGTGCTGAGCTACCGGCGGCAAATTCCCCAGAGCCGGGTGATGAAGGCGATCTCGGTGGTGATGGGGTCAGGGTTGGTGGTGCTACTAGCCACCACCCTCATTTCCATTAGTAACCCCACCCTGAGCTTCATTGACGTGCTGTTCGAGTCGGTGTCGGCCTTTGCCACGGTGGGTCTCAGTACGGGCATTACTGCCGATTTATCCGACCTTGGTAAATACGTCATTATCATCACGATGTACCTCGGGCGGGTGGGCATTTTGCTGTTCATGGCGGCCCTCCTCGGCGATCCTAAACCCACCGCCCTTCAGTACCCTGAAGAGGATTTGCTGATTGGGTAGCACCGACGGACGGGCTGGCCCATCTAGCCGCCGTGCCATGCCCGATTTTCTGCCTACCTGGCCCCGTCTGGCCCCTGTCCTGCTGTAGTTCTGTTTGAGTTCTGTCCCTAGCGATGACGGTTTCCCCTTCCCCGCGCCCCGATCTCACCAGATTTAGCCTGACGGGGTGCGTTTTTTGCCCTGGGTAGCGGGGATAGTGTTTTTGCTGCGTAGGGTCACGTTCACCCCGTCGTTGGCTTGCTCCACCACCAGCAGGGGTGTGGGTTTGGCCTTTTGATCCCAGTACATGTAGGCGAGGCGGCCTTGGATGGTGGGCTGCCAGTGGTAGTCGTCCGACTGGGGACTCATGAAATTTTCGATGCAGGGGATCAACTGCTCGATGGTGGCGGAGGTGGCCTGGGTCGGCAGCTTGGCTAGCTTGATTTGAATTAGGACAATGCGCGGAAGGCGTTGTCGAGGGCATCCCACAAGTTGTCAAACTGGTGCAAGGTCTTTCGCACATAGGGCTTGATCCGTTTAGGAATTGAGTGTCGTCAAGTGCGTTTGCCATCAATCATCCAACATGATTCGGATCACTTCTTTGCCAGATACCCAGAGAACAGCAAGTCCGCCAATAATCAAAGTTACGATGTCACCGTCTAAGATTTCGCGAAGCTCTTCCAGGGAAAAGGCTTTGTAAATTAGGTGAATGCTGGAAATGCACCCAAGGGATGACAAAGCTAGGGCGATGAAGTCTTCTAGGGTAATCTTTAGCCGTCGTCCACGCGATACTTTAACCACCATCACAGCGACAATCAAGCAACCCGACAGCAACCCCCAGAGAGTCAAAATGGACTGACTCATTTATTCCTTTCCGCCAGCATTCGCCGTTTCAGGGTTGTAAACCAAGGCAAACATCGCCCCAAGCACACCGAGCAGCACAGCCCCTGGGATCTGCCCCGCCATGGCACCTAGGAAAGAGCCACCAGAGGCAAAGGCAATAACCCGATTACCTTTTGCAAAGATGCGGTTCTGGTCGGGTTGTATGGCCGAGGTTTTCTCACCCACCAATTCGTTTGAGTCTGTCATAGGAGAAACCCGATTATGACTAGCTTCAGCATAGCAAGAAAAAATGATGGGCATTTCTATCGCTAAAAACGATAAAGCCCGCTCCCAACCAGTGAGAGCAGGCTTTACCAAACCGTTTACCTAATTAGCCGAGCCTTAGCCGAAGCGGCTGGAGGTGGAGGCGATTAGGAAGGCGGCGTAGGTGAGGATGTAACCCACGGTGAAGTGAGCCAGACCCACCAGACGAGCTTGAACGATGGAGAGAGCAACGGGCTTGTCCTTCCAGCGAACCAGGTTCGCCAGGGGAGTGCGCTCGTGCGCCCACACGATGGTTTCGATCAGCT
>JALQST010000120.1 GCA_023264315.1 Nodosilinea sp. BSH.14 | reverse complement strand
GGCTCCGGAGGGCTTGCTGACGGCCAACACCCGCATTGAAGTGCATTTGCAGGCCCGCGAAATTCGGCTCTACCAAAACGAACAGGTGATTTTACAGGCTCCGGTGGCGGTGGGCCAAGACGGCTGGCAAACCCCCATCGGCGAGTTTGCGGTGCGGGATATGCGCGTCAACCCTGTGTGGCGGCACCCCATCACCCAGGAGTCAGTTGGGCCGGGGCCAAGCAATCCCCTCGGTTCCCGCTGGATTGGCTTTTTAGTGGAGGGGGAGTACCACATTGGCATCCACGGCACCAACCAGGAAACCCTGATCGGCGAGGCGGTCTCCCACGGCTGTGTGCGAATGCTGGAAAAGGATATCCAAGCCCTCTATAGCCACATCCAACTGGGCACTCCGGTGATCGTCAAGCCCTAGGCCGAGACCCCCACTTCTACTTCGGGCATGGCACCGTTTGCCGTTACGCCATCCATGGTCACGCCATCCATGGCTGTTCCCTCCATTGCCGTGCCACTCATGGCCTGCCAGGGTTTGCCGTCGAGGGCCATTTGCTCAATCATGCTGGCTAGGCGCAGGGCTTTGAGGGCCTGTTCGCCGCCCACGGAGGGCTGTTCGCCGCCGCGCACGCAGTTGATGAAATGCTCTAGCTCGGCGTGGAGGGGTTCGATGTTGCTGGTGTAGACCTTTTCGATCAGCCCATCCTGGCGGTAGAGCACCTGGCCATAGTCGGCAGAGCAATCGGCGGTGGTTTGACGGTGAATCAGGATCTCGTTGTTGAGGAAATCCGCCTCGGTGAGGGAGTTTTTGCAGTGGGCCATGATGGTGCGGATCTTGCGATGCGTCACCTTGCTGGCGGTGAGGGTGGCCACAATGCCGTTGCTAAAGCCGAGGGTGGCGGTGACGTAGTCGAGATAGTCAGAATGGGCCACGCGCCCGCCGCTGGCGGTGAGGGTAGACACCTCGGAGTTAGCCAGTTCTAGCAGCAGGTCAATGTCGTGGATCATCAGATCGAGCACCACCGATACATCGTTGGCCCGCTGGGAGTAGGGGCTCATGCGGCGGGCCTCTAGGGCCAGCAGTTGCTCGGTTTTGAGAACTTTATGCAGTTCTTGGAAGGCAGGATTGAAGCGTTCGATGTGGCCCACCTGTAAAATACAGTTTGCCTCGGCGGCGGCATTGACTAAGGATTCTGCCTCGGCAATGCTGGCGGCGATGGGCTTTTCAATCAGCACATGCACCCCCGCCTGAAGACAGGCCATCCCCACCGTATGGTGTAGTCGGGTGGGCACCGCCACACACACCGCATCCACATGCTGAATCAGATCGTGGTAGTCCTCAAAGAAACGCACCCGATACTTGCCAGCGGTATCCAGCCCCCGCTCCACGTTCACATCGGAAATTCCGACCAGTTCCACATCTTTAAACCGGCTGAGCACACGGGTGTGGTGTTGACCCATGTTGCCGACACCAATAACACCAAGGCGAATCGGATCCGGTAGGTTGCGGGGTAGAGTCATAGCTAGGGCAGGGATGAGGGTGAGTTGATCCGTCCGTTGATCCGTCCTAGGCGATGCGGCCCCTTAGCCCAGGCACCACGGTCTTGAAGGCCAGAAAGACGGGGAGGGAGGATGAATTAGGGGGAAGCACCGAGGGGGCGAGGTCATCCAGATACTATCACAATGCTTCAACCCGTGAAGTTTGATGACAAATCCTGAAAAACCCTAGCCACGGGGCACGGTGGGGCTTTCCCAACTAGGGCAACGGTCATACCCTGGACTCGCCCCCCCTGGATCGGTGCCCCTAGCCTAGGGAAGGCTGACCGCTGTGGGTAACGGAATGTGTCAGTTTTTTGGCTGGATCCTAGGGGTCGGTTTCGGAGGTGGCGGGGGGAAGGATTGGCGGGTTGAGGCTGCGTACCAGAATGTCCTCCAGCCGTGGCCCCTGGGTGGAAAGGATGCGCCACTCCCGCCCAGCGTAGATCAGGCTTTCCCCTTCGTGGGGGATTTTCTGCATTTGATAAATTAAAAAGCCGCCTAGGGTTTGGTAGTCATCGCTGTAGGGTAGGTCTAGCCCCAAGTGCTCATTCACGTCATAGAGATCGGTCTGGGCTTTGATTCGGTAGGACTGATCATCCAGGCGTTGTACCCAGGCATCTTCCCCGTTCTCTGGCGAGTGGACATCGCCAATGATTTCCGTAGTTAAGTCTCGTAGGGTGAGCAATCCGGCAGTGCCGCCAAACTCATCGACCACGATCACCATTTCTTGCCCGGTGCGCTGCATGGTGGCCAAGATCTCGTGGAGTGGGGTATGTTCGGACACAAATCGGGCAGGTTGAATCCAGGGCTGGAGAGGGGTTTCGGGGGTGATCACCTGCTGGGCAAGGGGCTGGAAAAGCGGCTTCAGATCCACCGTGCCCTGGATGTCATCGAGGGAGTCACCCATCACCGGATAGCGGGAATGCTCAGTGGTGGCCATCGCCTCTAGCAAGTCGCCAAAGCAGGCAGACAAGGGTAGGGCGTGGATCTGGGTGCGGGGCACCATAATTTCCCCGGCAGTCACATCCCGAAATTCAAACACATTGTTCAGCAGTTCCCGCTCTTCAGCTTCCAGCCCCGGGATTTCGGTGGTGGTGCGAATGATCAACTGCAACTCCTCCGGCGTCAGGCGGCTATAGCCAAACTGATCGCTATAGTCAATGCGTACTAGGCGCAGCAGCCAACGGGTGGACTGGTTCAAAATCCAAATAAACGGGTTAAACAGGCGGGCAATGGTGAGGCTGGGCGGCCCCAAAAACCGCGCCAGTTGCTCCGGGTAGAGCATGGCCACCGACTTAGGACACAGTTCTCCCAGCACAATTTGCAGGTAGGCCACCCCAAAGAAAGCCACTGGAATCGCCAGGGTGTGGGCCAGGGCTTCCCGCTGACCGGGCGGAAGGGGCGTTTGGGCCAGCCCGTAGGCCACAATCACCGCCATGGTGCCTTCGCCAATCCAGCCGAGGGCCAAACTGGAGAGCGTAATGCCAAGCTGGGTGGTAGACAGCAGCCGATCTAAACTGCGCTGAAGCTGCTGCACGGTTTTGGCCTGGACGTCCCCCTGGGCCACCAGTTGGCTAATGCGCGATCGCCGCACCGACACCATGGAAAACTCGGCGGCCACAAAAAACGCATTGATGCCAATCAGCAGCAGCACCGCCATGAGCCGGGACAGAACAGCGGCCATGGACAGCGCCTCGGGAATCACCAGACTGAAGAGAAGGAGGGAAAGGTGCATAGGGTAACAGTGCCCCAGGGAGCCCCCAGTTGGGGCTACGACCCACGGATCTACTGAACTCCACCATTCATACGAGCTTTGACCTGTTCGAGAATATCGGCTTCCTTGGCAAACACAACCTCACCGGGGGTATTGGCATTGGCCACGGGGGTGCCGCTGGTGGGGCGGGCCTCCGGTTGGCGAATGCCCGTGAGCGCCTGTCGGCCCAGGGTGAAGCCCCAGGATGCACTGACCACGCCAGCCCCCAGCATGAGCGACAGCAAAATGAGCGTAAAAGCAACGGCGGGATTCATGGGGTGTCTCGTTGGGAAACGCGTTGGAAAAACGGATGCAGTGGCTTTTCCACTGCGTGAACCCCAAGCTTGACCTCAGGGTCACGATTAGGATGCCACATTCTAGCAATATCTTATCGATGGGGAACGCCCCTTAGCCCGTCTTTCCTGATCGGCCCACCCTTCATCCTAAAAACCTTGCACGATTCCGGGGCTAACGCCGTACAATAGGGGCTAAACCCCAGGGTTGGCCGATCGGTGTAGGCAGCGAACTCATAATTCGTGTTAGGCAGGTTCAACTCCTGCACCCTGGATTGCTTCCATGCTGGCGTCTGCTCCTCTCCAATAGCCGACGTCTCAATCCAATCTTCCAGGGGCCTGCGCTAGGATAGAGGTCGTGTCTTAGGGCGATTCAGCGCAGCAATTTTGCCATGGAAAAGATTGTGGTGGGGCTTTCGGGCGGAGTGGATAGTTCGGTGGCAGCGGCAACGCTGCATCGGCAGGGCTATGACGTGGTGGGCCTCACCCTGTGGCTGATGAAGGGCAAGGGCCAATGCTGCTCGGAGGGCATGGTGGATGCCGCCAAGCTCTGCGAAGACATGGGCATTCCCCACCACATTGTCGATAGCCGCGATGTGTTTCAAAAGGAAATTGTCGATTATTTAGTCGAAGGCTACGGCAGCGGCATCACGCCCTTGCCTTGCTCCCAGTGCAACCGGGCGGTAAAGTTTGGCCCCATGCTGCAATACGCCCGCGAAGAACTGGGCTGTGAGCGCATCGCCACCGGACACTATGCCCGCATCGTCCACAATGCCGCAACCGGTCGCTACGAGCTGCTACGGGCGGCGGATCCCGCCAAGGATCAGGCCTATTTTCTGTATGATTTGACCCAGGATTTACTTGCCGCCTGCCATTTTCCCCTGGGCCACCAAACCAAAACCGAAACCCGCCGCATCGCCGCCGAACTGGGCCTGCACACCGCCGAAAAACCCGACAGCCAAGACCTCTGCCTCATTGAGCACCACGGTTCCATGCAGACCTTTTTGGACAAATACCTCGCGCCCAAACCGGGGGATATCGTCGATACCGAGGGCCGCATCCTGGGCCAGCACACGGGTATCCACCACTACACCATCGGCCAGCGCAAGGGGCTGGGCATCGCCGCTGCTAACCCGCTCTACGTGGTGGGGTTTGATGTGGGCCGCAACCACGTCATCGTCGCCGACCGCAGCGATGCCCACTGGCCCGACTGCACCGTGCAGCGAGTCAACTGGGTGTCCATCGCCGCTCCCCAGGATCCGATCCCGGTGTCGGTGCAAATTCGTTACCGCAGCGGGGCCGTTGGGGCCACCCTGATTCCCCTCGAAGGCCCCAACGGCTGGGGAGATCGAGGCAAGCTGGTGTTTGACGAACCCCAGTTTGGCGTCACTCCCGGCCAAGCCGCCGTGTGGTTTGATGGCGACCGAGTGCTCGGTGGTGGTCTCATCGAAGCAGCCGTACATCCAACGGAACATTCCACTGAAGTAGCGCCAAAGATGAGCGCCCTCGCGCCAAATCCGAGCTAGAGAACCCCAACTTCTAACCCAGTAAACCGTAGGGGCGAGGTCTCCTCGCCCTCTGAGACCTCCTCGCCCTCTGGATAACAGGGTACACAGGGCGGATTTCCTATCAGTTGTCAGGAGTATCCCCATGGCCGACACCAAGGATCAACAACACCCCCAATACAAGGCCGACCGCGACGTGGTGAATCAGCTTTTAGCGGGAGAAGCCACCGACTCTAACCTGGTGGAACTGGCCCGGTTGACGATTCGCTACGAGGGTTTCCCCGGCGCACGGGATATTCAAACCGACCTCAAAAAAGCCCTCAATCGCTGGCAACTGACGGAGGAAATGCTGTTTGCCAAAACTCGCGCCATCCACCAGCAGGGCGACGTATACAAAGGGCTAGGGCGAGGTCGAGAAGACTGGAGCTAGGGCGTTTTGACAAGATTGATCTCACGCAGACGCCCAACACAGTCAACACCATCAACGCCCCTTAAAATGGTAAAAAACGTCTCCTGGGGATTGGCCCATGACTGCCTTCACCATCACCCTCGACCCCGTTGGTGTCCTCACCGAAGAAGCCTTTTACCAGCTTTGTCGGGCCAACCCCGACGTAAACTTTGAACGCTCGGCCCAAGGAGAACTGATTATTATGGCCCCCACGGGTGGTGAAAGCGGTCGCCGCAATGCAGACCTTACCATTGACCTCGGTCTCTGGAATCGCCAAAGTCAACGGGGCTATACCTTTGATTCCTCGACCTGCTTCAAACTGCCCAACGGAGCCGAACGTTCCCCCGATGCCGCCTGGATTGAAGCCCGTCGATGGGAAGCCCTCAGCCCTGGCGACCGGGAAAAATTTCCCCCCATCGCACCAGATTTTGTCATCGAATTACGCTCGGCCAGCGATAGCCTGTCCACCCTCCAGGCCAAAATGCAGGAGTATCAGACCAGCGGTGTGCGCTTGGGTTGGTTGATTAATCCCCAAGACCAACAGGTGGAAATCTATCGCCCCGGTCAGCCTGTGGAAATTCTAGAGGCTCCTCATCAGCTCTCTGGAGAAGCCATCCTGCCTGATTTTGTCCTATCGCTCACCCGCATCTTGAATTAACTTCAGTGCGGATTAGGCCCAGTCACAATATCTCCTACCAGTGCCTGCCGTGGCCGAACACGACCCGATACCACCTGGGGCCAAGGGGGCGATACACTGATATATCTAACATTTCGCTGCCTGAACGGTACAGCGCCGACTATGACTGCATCCCCCGCCGCCCACTCCCCACTCCCCACTCCCCACTCCCTCACCCCCCTGGCCCAGGCCACCCGTCGCGCGGCCCAGCGCCTCGCTACAGCCACCACGGTGGATAAAAACCGCGCCATCGAAGCCATCGCCGCCGCCCTAGAACAGCATGAGGCGGACATTGTTGCCGCCAACCAGGCCGATTGCGACGCGGCCCTACGGGATCGCCTGGCCAAGCCCCTCTACGAACGGCTGAAACTGGATGCGGTGAAGCTTCGGGGAGCGATCACGGGCCTGCGCGATGTGGCTAAGCTGCCCGATCCGGTGGGGACGGTGCAGACCCATCGAGAACTGGATGCGGGGCTGACGCTGAAGCGGATCACCTGCCCCCTGGGGGTGTTGGGGGTGATTTTTGAGTCTCGCCCCGACGCAGTGATACAGATTTCCGCCCTGGCCGTGAAGTCGGGCAATGGGGTGATTTTGAAGGGCGGCAAGGAAGCGGTGCAATCCTGTACGGCCCTGGTGGCGGCGATTAAGCAAGGGCTAGAAACGGCGGGGTTTGATCCAGCGGCGGTGCAGTTGCTCACCACCCGCGAAGAAACCCAGGCCATGCTCGCCCTGGATGAATACATCGACCTGATTATCCCCAGGGGTTCCAACGCCTTTGTGCGCTTTGTGCAAAATAACACCCGCATCCCGGTATTGGGCCATGCGGACGGCATTTGCCATCTCTATATCGATGCCGAAGCCGACCTTGCTAAAGCCGCCCCTATCGCCGTGGATGCCAAGGCCGCCTATCCCTCGGCCTGCAACGCCATCGAAACCCTGCTGATGCACCAGGCCATTGCCGCCACCGCCCTACCCGTTCTGTCCAAGGCGCTGCAAGCAGCCGGGGTAGAACTGCGGGGGGATGACCGGTCTCGTCAAATCCTGCCCGACCTCGTACCCGCCACTGAGGACGACTGGGCCACGGAATACAGTGATCTGATTCTGTCGATCAAGGTGGTGGATGACCTGGAAGCCGCCGTGAGCCACATCAACACCTACGGCTCTCGCCACACCGATGCCATCGTCACCGAAAACACCGCCACCGCCGCCCAGTTCATGGCCGAGGTGGATGCGGCGGGGGTCTACCACAACTGCTCGACCCGCTTTGCCGATGGTTTCCGCTATGGGTTTGGGGCCGAGGTGGGCATTAGCACCCAAAAAATGCCGCCCCGTGGGCCAGTGGGACTAGAGGGGCTTGTCACCTACAAGTACCAAGTGGTGGGGGATGGTCATGTTTCTACCACCTACAGCGGCCCCAACGCCAAACCCTTCACCCACCGGGATTTGTAGCGCTCCTGGCCTAACCCTGCTTGCCTAGGACGGGTTGATTAGAAACCCATGCCGACGTCGGTTAGGCGAACGGGCATTTGGCGGTCTTGGAGGTAGTGCTTCACTTCGGCAACGGTCAACTGACCATAGTGCAGGAGGGAGGCCAACAGGGCGGCTTCGGCCCTGCCCTCGGTCAGCGCGTCGTAGATGTGTTCGCAGTTGCCCGCCCCACCGGAGGCAATCACGGGTACGGGCACCCGGTCGGCAATGGTGCGGGTGAGTTCGAGATCGTAACCCGCCTGGGTACCGTCGGCGTCCATGCTGGTGACGAGCAGTTCTCCGGCCCCTCGGTTCACCATTTCCTCGGCCCAGGCAATGGCGTCGAGGCCCGTGTTCTCCCGACCGCCGCACACGTAGACATCCCAGCCCGGATTAGTGGGATCCTGCCGCCGACGGGCATCAATGGCAACAACAATGCACTGGGAACCAAAGCGGTCGCTGGCTTCCTGGACAAATTCCGGTCGCTTCACCGCCGCCGAGTTGATGCTGACCTTATCGGCCCCGGCCCGCAGCAGTTTTTTGATGGTATCGAGGTTGCTAATGCCGCCGCCCACCGTCAGCGGAATGAACACCTGCTCCGCCGTTTGGTAGACCACGTCGATGATGATGTCCCGGTCTTCGTGGGTGGCGGTGATGTCTAAAAACACCAGCTCATCGGCCCCGGCTTGGTTGTAGGCTTGGGCCAACTCCACCGGGTCGCCCGCATCGCGCAGATCGACAAAGTTGACCCCCTTCACCACCCGGCCCGCCTTCACATCCAGGCAGGGAAGAATTCGTTTTGCCAGCATTGCCCTATTCTGCCACCGACGCATTACCCATTCACGATAGA
>JALQST010000011.1 GCA_023264315.1 Nodosilinea sp. BSH.14 | reverse complement strand
AATGGGGGTCGTGACCATGGCAAAGCCTCGCATCGAAAACTAATGGATTGAGTAGTGTTATTGTCCTACGGAAGGGGCTAGACCGGAGGCCACCCTGGTGGTCACGGGTGTTTTGGCGGCATCGAGGTTGGATAGCTACGTTTGGATATCTACGTTTTATGACGCCCTTGCCCTTGCCCGTTGGGGAACTGGTTTAGGCTAGCCTACGTGGACAAAAACACCCGATGGGCAGCCCATGCCCCTATCGATGGCGCAACATTAGCAGCGGAGAACAGGGCCATGGCGCAAGATCAGGGCAACGGACAACTCAATGAACAACTCAACCGCCAACTGAACCAAGACAGGCCAGAGGATGGACGGGCGGGGCAAACTGGAGCCACCGTCATCATTTACGACACCACCCTGCGGGACGGGGCACAGCGAGAGGGCTTATCCCTATCGACGGAGGACAAGTTGGGCATTGCCCGCCGCCTGGATACCCTAGGAGTGTCGTTCATTGAAGGGGGCTGGCCCGGGGCCAATCCGAAGGATGGACAATTTTTCTGGCAGTTGCGGGAACATCCCCTCACCCAGGCCCAGGTGACGGCCTTTTGTTCCACCCGCAGACCGGGCAGAGTGGCGGCGGATGATCCCTTGCTTCAGCCCGTTTTGGCGGCGGAGACGACCTGGATTACGCTGTTTGGCAAATCCTGGGATTTGCATGTCACCGTGGGGCTGCAAACCACCCTGGCCGAAAATCTGGCCATGATTGACGACACCATTCGCTATTTCCGGGGCCAGGGGCGGCGGGTAATCTACGACGCCGAGCACTGGTTTGATGGCTATAGGGCCAACCCAGACTATGCCCTACAAACCCTAGACGCGGCGGTGCAAGCGGGGGCCGAATGGCTGGTGCTGTGCGACACCAACGGCGGCACGCTCCCCCAGGAGGTAGGCGCGATCACCGCCACGGTGCAGGACTGGTTGCAGACCTTCCCGGCTCCGCGCCCCCAGGTGGGCATTCACACCCACAACGATGGCGGGCTAGCGGTGGCCAATGCCATGGCAGCGGTACAGGCCGGGGCCACCATGGTGCAGGGCACCCTCAACGGCTACGGGGAACGCTGCGGCAATGCCGACCTCTGTACGCTGATTCCGAACCTACAACTGAAGCTGGGCTATGCCTGCATTCCCCCCGCTAGGCTGGAAACCCTGACAGAAACCAGTCGCTTCGTCAGCGAGGTAGTCAACCTATCCCCGGACGATCACGCGCCCTATATCGGTCGATCCGCCTTTGCCCATAAGGGTGGTATCCACGTGAGCGCCGTGGAAAAAGAGCCCAAAACCTACGAACACATCGCCCCCGCCATGGTGGGGAACCGCCGCCGCATTGTGGTATCCGACCAGGCGGGGCTGAGTAATGTGTTGGTGAAGGCTCGGAACTTTGGCCTCAACCTAGATCGCCAGGATCCCACCTCACGCCAACTGCTGACCCGGCTCAAGACCCTAGACCACGAGGGCTATCAGTTCGAGGCTGCGGAAGCCAGCTTTGAATTGCTGATGCGGGAAGCCTTAGGCGATCGCCCCCACTTTTTCGACCTCAAGGGCTTCTACATCAATTGCCAAATCCAGGGCAGTGGCTCCGAGCACAGTAGTCAGGCCATGGCCACCATCAAAGTTGCCGTGGATGGCCAAGACATTCTCACCGCCGCCGAGGGGAACGGCCCCGTCGCCGCCCTCGATGCCGCTCTCCGCAAGGCGCTGCTGAATTTCTACCCGGCCATTGCCCGGTTCCATCTGTCGGACTACAAAGTGCGAATTATCGACAGTGGGGCTGGCACAGCAGCCAAAACCCGCGTCCTAGTGGAATCCAGCAATGGCCACCAGCGCTGGACGACCCTGGGCGTCTCCACCAATATCATCGAGGCCTCCTACCAGGCCGTCACCGAGGGGCTGGAATACGGCCTGATGTTGGAAACGGAGCCGATTCCAACACCTCCCACAGATCCTCCGTTCGTGGGGGATGGGCATCCAGCCGCTAGAATAGAAACGTTATTCTGAGTTGCGTGACCCTATGCCACCCCGTTGGCCCCGTAAGCCCACCCGCGAAGATCCCGCCTACCGTCGCCTAGAAGACCGCATCAACTTTGCGGTGCATGTCGCTGCCTTCATTGCGGTGAACTCTGGGCTTTGGTTTTTCCACACCCTCAACCCCGCCTGGGTGGGCTGGGTGCAGTGGTTCACCCTGGCTTGGCTGCCCCTGTTAGCGGGCCATGGGGTCTACATCTTTGCCGTGGCCGATTATTCCCCCAATCCCCTGTCTCCCGCCAAATCCACCGATCAAGGAGAGGTTTCGTGATGAGTGCTGGCACCAGTCGAGCCATTGAAGAACTGGCCGCCGCCATGGGCGATCGCGCCTACCTTGATGTGGCCAAGTGGCACCTCTACCTAGGCGATGCCAAGCTGCATACCGTCCTGGCGGAGGCCCTATATCCCCTCATTGACGAGGGTAACTTCAGCGAATCGGCCCTCGCCAACGCCCTCGCCAATATCCCCGTCTCCCTCGGAAGCGGCAAAAAGACTGTCTCCCTGGCGGATTTGATGCCATCGGGCAGTCAAGCGGATCTGCTCCGCGCCATCGAAGACTACCAGCGGGATCGCTAGCGCCGTTACGGTGGGCGGCAGATACGGTGGACGGAGGGATAGCCTTGCGCCAAGAACGCCTAGGGCAAACGGTAGCTGGCCACCCGCACCATCAGATCCCCCGACTGGGGGTTGTGGCTAAAGACAAAGCTGCCCGCCTTGGTTTCGTGGCCGGAGAGGAAGTCGATTTGCTGCTCCCCGGTTTCGTCCTCGGTATCGGGGCTGTGAAGTTCGGCGGTGACTTGAACCCCCGTGGCTATGCGGCCCCCGGTGTTGGTGATGGCAAAGGGCACATAGTAGCGGCCATCGGTGATGCGGATGGCGTCGGAAACAGCCACATCAAAGGCAGGGGGGCGGCTTTGGTTTACCTGCCAGTCGTAGAGAATCAGGCCCACCAGCACCAACAAAATCAGGGCCGAGACCCAAAACGTCACCCATTCTGCTAGGGAACGGCGGGTAAAACCGTCGGCATCCATGGGCACGGGTGATGGGGAGGACGTGTGGGGTTTCAGCAGACTCATGCCAGTTCAGCCAGCCCATTCAAGTTGCAGGCAAGCCTCTTAAATTAGAATACGCCCTGCGGCTCCGCCAATGGAGGCGGGTAGGCCCAAGACGAGGGTATTGCCCAGCCATTCTGGCCAGGGGTCGTTCAGGTTGAGCTGCTGAAACAGCACCAGCATAATCACGGAAATCAACAGTGCCACCAGGTAAGCCGCCAGGGTTTCGGTGATGGGGCTGAAGAGTAGGCCCCGCTGGAGTCGTTCGCTGCGGTCGGCAAAGCCGGAGGCAAACACAATGGCGTAGGACAGCCCCAGGGACGACGCCATAATCAACAGCAGCCACAGGGAGGGCAGCGAGGAGGCAATCAGCGGCACTTCCTCGGTGGGGGCAATGCTGAAGGCAATCAACACGGTGCCGATCAGGGTGGCATCCAGATCCACCAGGGCATCGCGCACGGTGGCCAGAGTGGGGGAGGAAAAGTGGCGCGACAGGGGTGCCGTGGTACGGCGATCCCGATCCCGACGGCCCTGAAAGGTAGACCGAGCCAGGGCCACCCCCACCGAAAAGGGCACCGCCTCAAACACCAATTTGCCCAGGGCTTCCGCCAGGGGGGTATCCAGGGTAATGCGGCGCAGCAAGACCAAGGCCACAGCGGCACAGACCACCCCAATGCCCACCGCCTCGACGCTTTCCATCACCGCCTCCAGGGGATGCAAACTTAGGGTTTGGCGAAAGCCCTCCACCTGGGTGAGCAACCAGGCCACCAACAGCGTGGCCCCGAGCACCGCCAGCAGCCACCAAGCCCCCGTTGAGGAACCAATCGACCACACCTCCACGGTATAGAGCAGGGGCACCCCAAACAAAAAGCCCCCCGCCGCCCCTCGCACCACCGCCTGAAGCTCCAGGGGCCACATGGTGAGGTCAGGGACATCCGGGTTAGTCCGCGAGGGGTTCGGTAAGGTCATGGCAGAACGTGCTAGGGAAGCCAGTCTTCATCGAGGGCTTGGTCTAGGGTGAAGTCGGCGGTGGTTGGGATTCGGCTGGGCGAACAGACCATCGCCTTCAGCAGGGCTTGGCGGGCTTTGGGATAGGCTGACGCAAAAGCGTCGTCTAAGGCTGGCTTGAGGCTGGGACTGTCCTTGAGAATGAGCGCTATTTCTGCACGAAAATGGTTGATCTCTAGAACCCAGCCCCTAAAACAGCGTTCCCGTTCGGATTCCCAGTATTTCAGCTTCAGCAAATGCTCACACAGCCGCAGCACATAGCTGTACAAGGCCCGCCGGTCACTTTTCCCCAAGCTCTCTATCTCCTCAATCAAGTGGTCGAGATCTAGACGGCTAAAGTCACGAGCTTTCAGCCGCGCAACGGTTTCTTGGATCCAGTTCTGGTAGTCTGCATCGTATAGCGTGGACAGTTGAGCCTGGGTCTCGGTCAACATCGTCGGTTCTCCTACGGCCATAGGGTTAAGCCTAGCGCATCAAAAAACCCCACTGACCAAAGCCAGCAGGGAAACGAGAATGCAGAAACTATGATGATGTCAGCCCGTGGGTACAGCCCTAGTAGGCCAAGCCCATGCTGCGGGTGGTTTCGGCACCCAGGTACACCCGAATGCTGAGGAAGTCGGTGGGGCAAGCGGTTTCGCAACGCTTACAGCCCACGCAGTCTTCAGTCCGGGGAGAAGAGGCGATTTGGCCAGCCTTACAGCCATCCCAGGGAACCATCTCCAGGACGTCTAGGGGGCAGGCACGCACGCACTGGGTGCAGCCGATACAGGTATCGTAGATTTTGACGGAATGGGACATTGAATTTAAAACTCCAATGTTGGGTCACGACTACTGACTTTGACAGCCCTAAGGAGCCCCTTAAAAAGCGGTCAAAAGGGTCTATACAGTAAGGGTTTCCTAATCATGAACCAGTCTATAGCGAGAGATTTCAGCTCTTATCATTGGCCCTAGCAAACCTTAATGGATCGTAATAAAGCCCCCATAGACCGCCTTCTATCCATCGCCCCAAACCCCCAAACCACCGTTTTCCTCGGATCCCTGCGTCCCTTTCCGTCATTTTCTTAATAAAGTAATGTAAACCTATTTCCCGTCCCGACTCCCGACTCCCCACTCCCTACTCCCCACTCCCTATGCCTACCCCCCTCTCTGATCAAATCCAATCCTTCTACGACGCTTCCTCTGGCCTGTGGGAGCAAATCTGGGGCGAGCACATGCACCACGGCTACTATGGCCCCACGGGTACGGTGCGCAAGGATCGGCGGCAGGCCCAGATCGACCTCATCGACGAATGTTTGCGCTGGGCGAATGTGACCCAGGCGGCGGAGATTCTGGATTGCGGCTGCGGTATTGGCGGCAGTGCTTTGGACTTGGCCACGCGGTTTAACGCCAGGGTGACGGGGATTACCCTCAGCCCCGTGCAGGCCCAGCGGGCGACGGAACGGGCCGAGGCGGCGGGATTATCCGGGGATAGTGCTCCCTGCGCCCAGTTTCAGGTCGCTAACGCTCTGCAAACGCCCTTCGCCGACGAGAGCTTTGATTTCCTTTGGTCGATGGAAAGCGGCGAACACATGCCCAACAAGGCGGGCTTTTTGCAGGAGTGCCACCGCCTCCTGAAGCCGGGGGGCAAGCTGCTGATGGTGACGTGGTGCCATCGCCCCACGGATTCCCTAGCGGGGCCACTCACCCCGGCGGAACAGGGCCAACTGGACTGGATTTACCGGGTCTATGGCCTGCCCTACGTGCTGTCCTTGCCGGAATATCAAACCCTGGCCGAACAGACGGGATTCCAGCAGGTGCAAACCGCCGACTGGTCTCAGGCGGTGGCCCCCTTTTGGGATGAGGTGATTGCCTCAGCTTTCAGTTGGGAAGCGGTGACGGGGTTAATTCAAGCAGGACCGCAGACCATCCAAGGTGCCCTCGCCCTTTGGCCCATGCGGCAGGGGCTCTACGGTGGGCTGATTCGCTATGGGTTATTGCAGGCTGTATGTTAATTCGCCGCTACAACAGGTTCATCCACCATGGGCACGAAGCGGACGGGGATGGTGTATTCCGTAGAGAGGCCCGTGAGGTGGCGGGTGATCACCAGCAGGGTTTGGCTAGAGTGGCCCACTGGAACGACGAGTTTGCCCCCCATGGCCAGTTGCTCGGTGAGGGCGTGGGGGATGCGCGGTGGGGCTGCCGTGACCACAATGGCATCGTAGGGGGCGTGGTCGGCCCAGCCTTCGTAGCCGTTACCGGCCTTAATGTGAATATTTTGGTAGCCGAGTTGGGCGAGGGTGTGTTCTGCCCGTTGGGCGAGGGAGGGCAGAATCTCCACGGAGTACACCTCCTTCGCCAGTTGGGCCAGGATGGCGGTTTGATAGCCTGACCCGGTGCCAATTTCCAGAACCCGCCCATTAGCTGGCAGGCAAGCCGCATCGGTCATAAAGGCGACGATGTAGGGCTGGGAAATGGTTTGCCCTTGGCCGAGGGGTAGCGGTTCGTCGGCGTAGGCCCGGTTAACATAATCGGCGGGCACAAAGCGATGGCGAGGGATGGTCAATAGGGCATTCACCACCCTCGGATCGGTAATGCCGCGCCCCACCACCTGCTGATGCACCATCTGCTGACGCTGTTCGGCATATTGTCGCCCGATGAGGCCGTGGCCTAGGGAAAAAATCATAATCGGCCTCTGGGTGAGATAGGGGGTGGCGGGGGAAAATGCAGCGGTGTTGACGTTGACCATAGCGACCTCTCCGCCCAGACGCGCCAATGAAGGGAGGGTGTGCACCCCTGGGCCTACCTTGATCTTACTGCGTTCCCTGGGAGGGAAATCCCCCATTCCTCCCGGTAGGATTACCCGGATCCTTGCCTAGGGTATGCCGTGGTGTTGGCGCTGGGCTTCGTAGAGGAGGAGAGCCGCCGAAACCGCTACATTCAGGGATTCTACCGCTGGGCTCATGGGAATCCTGACCGTGGTGGTAGCGTACCGTTGTAGGGATGGCGACAACCCCGCTCCCTCATTGCCCAACAAAATCACCGTGGGGCGCGTGAAATCGATGGCCCAGTAGGTTTGGGTGGCGGTTGGCAGGGTGGCGACCAGTTGAATACCTTGGGTTGTCCATGCGGCCAAGGTGTTCTCAAGGTGAGTCTCGACCGTCATCGGCAACCGAAACCACTGCCCTGCCGAGGCCCGCAACACCTTGGGATGATCGGGGGCCACGCTATCGGCAGTCAGCCATAGGCCATCGGCGCTGGCCGCCGCTGCGGTACGAATAATCGTACCGAGGTTGCCCGGATCCTGAAGGGTATCTAAGACCAGCCCCACCCCGATGATGGGCGTTGGGCCAGGGGAGGGGCGCTGGGGGGCCACCGCCACAATGCCATCGGGATGAACCGTGGTGGCTAGGGCTTGCAGGACGGTCTCAGACACCACCTCAACCCGCTGGATCAACCGGGGCAAGGCAGCGGCCAGATCGGCGTAGCGCTGAGCCCAGGGAGCCGTGTGGCAAACCACCGAGAGGGGGTAGCCCACCGCCAGCGCCTCCTGGATGAGGTGGGTACCTTCCAATAAAAATTGCCGCTGCTGCCGCCGTACCTTTCCTTGGTGGAGTTTACGCATCTCCTTTACCAATGGATTCTGTAGGCTGGTCAGCATGGGCAATATCGGAGGATCCTCGGCAGGATGCTGATCTGTTGAGGTTACGAAGCGGTCAGACTGGCTTGACCGTTATCATGCGGAACCCGGGACTTGAACCCGGATGTTATTGCTAACACTAGGACCTGAACCTAGCGCGTCTACCAATTCCGCCAGTTCCGCGCGGCTGCGTCGCATTTGCGTCGTGATTTCTAAATATGCCCTAGGTTCGATCCAGAGTCAACCCTTTCAAAAAAGATTTCGTTATTTGAAGGAATCGGCTATTCTGGTGTGGCTTTGTGCATACAAATTTCACCCTAGCTACCCTAGCCAAAATTAGGATTTCGGGTAGAATCTAGACAAAAATTTGGGAAATGGTAGAGTTAAGCGCCGTGGAGGGCACCGCTATCGTTACTTCTCTTGGATTGTCCAACCCCCCAGCTACCGCAGAGTCTGACAACGCCGTGTTGGAGATTGTGGGCGGTACCCCTCTCTCGGGCCATGTCACCATCAGCGGAGCCAAAAATTCAGCCCTCGTGGTAATGGCCGGGACGCTGCTTTGCTCGCAGCCCTGCCGCCTGCGTAATATCCCCAACCTGATGGATATCGAACGTATGGGCGAGGTGCTGTCGGCCCTTGGAGTGTCCATCCAGCGTGATGGCGACGCCCTCAACATTGACCCCAGCTCGATTACCTCCACCAAAGCTCCCTACGACCTGGTCAGCCGCTTGCGGGCCAGTTTTTTTGTGATTGGGCCGCTGCTGGCCCGGATGGGTGTAGCGCGAGTGCCATTGCCCGGTGGCTGTGCCATTGGGGCGCGTCCGGTGGAACTCCATGTGCGCGGGCTCCAGGCCATGGGAGCCGATGTCCACATCGACCACGGCACGGTGAATGCCTATATTCCCGGTAGCGGCAAGCGATTGAAGGGAGCCAAGATTTACCTGGATTATCCCAGTGTGGGAGCCACGGAAACCCTGATGATGGCTGCCACCCTCGCCGAAGGGGAAACCGTCATTGAAAATGCAGCCCAGGAACCGGAAGTCACGGATCTGGCGAATTTCTGTCGGGCCATGGGGGCCAAGATTCGCGGTGCGGGCACCAACACCATCACCATTGTCGGGGTGCCCAGCCTGCACACCACCGACTACGGCATCATCCCTGACCGCATTGAAGCCGGGACGTTTCTCGTGGCCGCCGCCATTACCCGTTCAGAGATCAGTCTATCGCCGATTATTCCCGAACACCTGACGGCGGTGATTGCCAAACTCCATGAGGTCGGGGGCCAAGTGGTAGAAGACGGCCCCAATCGGGTACGCTATATCCCCGGCGATGTCATTGCTCCGGTGGATATTCAGACCGGGCCTTTCCCGGGCTTCCCCACCGATATGCAAGCCCAGTTTATGGCCCTGATGGCGCTGTGCGAAGGTAACAGTCTGATCACCGAAACGGTGTTTGAGAACCGCCTTCGCCATGTAGCCGAGATCAACCGCATGGGCGCGGATATCCGCCTTAACGGGAACTGTGCCATTATCAACGGGGTGCATGGCCTCTCTGGAGCTCCCGTCCTGGCTACTGACCTGCGGGCCTCCGCTGCCCTAGTGTTGGCGGGCCTAGCCGCTAGGGGTACCACCGTTGTCCAAGGCTTACAGCATTTGGATCGGGGCTACGATGACATCGAGGGCAAGCTTCGCCGTCTGGGAGCCAACATTACCCGCAAAGCAGTGGATTCTACCCCCACGCCGATCCCCTAATTGATGGGGCGTGTCCACATCTGGGAGTTATCTCTATGGATCTAAAAGCCCACATCCGCGATATTCCCGACTTTCCGAAGCCGGGAATTATGTTTCGCGACATTACGCCCCTGCTGTCGAACCCGGAGGCGCTGCAATACAGCATTGACTGCTTTGCGGGACAGGTCGTCAACTATCACCCCGACTACATCGTCGGCATTGAGTCTCGGGGATTTATGTTCGGAATGCCCTTGGCCTATAAGCTGGGCGTTGGCTTTGCCCCTGTGCGTAAGCCAGGAAAGCTCCCCTCAGCAGTGCACTCCGCTTCCTACGAGTTGGAGTACGGCAGCGATACCCTCGAACTGCACCAAGACGCCTTTCCGGAGGGCAGTCGGGTGCTGGTGATTGACGACCTGATCGCTACGGGAGGAACCGCCGCCGCCACCTACGACCTGGTAGAGCAATCTGGCAGCACCGTCGTCGGCTTTGGTTTTGTGATTGAGCTCTTAGCCCTAGACGGTCGCCGCAAGCTTCCCGATGTGCCGATTACGACCCTCATGCAGTATTAGTAGAATCCTTCCCAGTCGGGGCAGGCTTGGTCTTTGTTGGGGCCAAAGGGATGCATGGCGCAGACGAGGGTGTTGCCGCCGTGGGTTTGGCCATAGAAGTTTCGACAGCCCACACAGGTCGGGTAGTCCTGAAGTATGGGCTCCACCACGCTGGTGATTGGGGCCGAAACGCTGTCTAGCCAGGGATCAAGGGCCATCAGCCGCGCCACCAAGGGCTCGATGAGGGTATCGAGCTGTTCTGCCACCTCATCGACCTGGTGGCTGATGGTGATTTCGAGGGGTTGGATCACCTGGTTCAGGTCATCGACGAGGCGCTCAATTTCCGGTTCTAGGGCTTCTTGTACCTGATCAATCCATTGATCCGCCGCCTGTACGAGGGGATCGGAGGCCTGGGCAAGTTGGTCGGTCAAGTCCTCGAGCCAGCGTTCGGTATCGAGGGAAAGCTGCTGGGCAAACTCCTGAACCGCATCGCCAAAGGCATTCAAGATTTGTTTAGACCAATCATCCATTCGGGTTAACTCGCTGGGGAATAATATTACGGACAGATCGCAAATATCAGAGGGCAAATATCAGAGAGCACGTCTTCAATCAACAAGCCAGTGCGGGGGTGACGCCCGGGGACTTCACCGCCGTTAGGGATGGCTGGCTTTGCGCTTGAGGGACTCTAGTTCTTGCCGGAGGGCCGCCACCTGTTGTCGTAGGATTTCAGCCTGATCAGTCGGTGGGGCGGGAGGGATAGGCTCATCGTCTAAAATTTCAATGCGGCGAGGTTCCGGCGACGGGGCGCTGTCGGGCATGGTGGCTTGGGCCTTGGAAACCATATCGTTGACGAGACGCTGGGCTTCTTCGGCGGTCATTTCGCCCCGGGCCACCAATTCATTCACCACCACTTGGGTTTGCTCTTGTAAATCCTTCAGGGTATGTCCAGCTTTTTCTCCGGCATAGGAAGCGACCCCAACCCCCAGGTAGAAGGCTTTTTTCACCACATCCCCAAAACCTGCCATGGTTGGCCTCCTTCAGATATCGCTTAGGCATCCTAGACCTATCCTAGCGATACTCTATCGATATCGTGGACTAATATCATGCGACAACGGCCTAAAAACCGAAAAGACCCGGAGTCCACGCCTGTCACAAGCATCCCGTAATGCTGCTACCTTCCGGTCCTGACATGGTTTGGGCGTTGCGACCGCATGGGTCCGAGTCCCCTCTAGCATAGCACCTTAGCCGCCATCTCAGGCGCTCTTCCTTGGGCGGATCCACCGAGGACGCTCTACTGAGGGCGCTGGAGATAGCCTTCGGCCAAAGCAATGCATCCCAAGATGCCCGCCAGACTCACCCAGGCTCCCAGGGTGCCTAGGGTCACGAGGGCCAGGGCAATAAGCCCCGTGAGCCCCATGTACCCTAGGGTAATGGCGACGGAGGGCAAGCCCCGCTGATGGAGGCGCTGGTATAGGTGGGTGCGGTGGGCTTTGAATAAATTCTCGCGGCGGAAGAGTCGTCGAAAGAGGGTGTAAATGGCATCCCCGGTAATCGGCAGTGTGATCGCGAGAAGGCTCCACTGCTGGCTGGGGGCCATGAGCAGCGCTACCCCTAGGGCTCCGCCTAGGGTGGTACTGCCGACATCGCCCATAAAAATCTTGGCGGGGGGCCAGTTCCACCACAGAAAGCCCACCAAAGCCGCTGCCAGAATCCCCCATAGGGGCTGGGGCAAGTACCCGGCTAGAAAGGCAAACTGCACGAGGCTGACGCTGCCCACCAGGCCATCGAGCCCGTCCATGAAATTAGTGAGATTAACCAGGGCGGTAAATCCCACCACGGTGAAGGCCACCGTTAAGACGGTACCCCCCAGCCCCAGGGCCGAGAGCCACGGCTGGGGAAAGGGGCCAAAACAATAGATTGCCAAGGCCGCACTAATCACCTGAACCCCGTAGCGGGTACGGGCTGGAAGCGAGTGGAGATCATCTAGATAGCCAACCAGCGCTAGGGGCAACAGCACCACCACCACAGAGACCACGGTCAGCGGGGAAAGATCCGGCTGGAGCCACAGGAGTAACGGTAAGGCGAGGAGGAACGCCACCCAAAAGCCCAGCCCACCCCCTCGGGGTGTCGGAGTGGTGTGGGAACTGCGCTGGTTCGGGATATCCAACAACGCAGCCCGGAGACGCTGGCGGATGAGGTTGACCAGCAGGGCGCTAGCAAGGGCAGTGAGGGGCAGGAGAATGGGCATGGAAAACGGCAGTGGCGTCTACGGGCGCGGGTTAAGGGCCGAGGAATCTAATTCCTGATAATGCCCCCTCATGATAAACGCCCATAGTAGGCGCGACCAATTAATTCTCGCCAAGCCAGCTCGGTTTGGTGAAAAGCATTGGCATGGGGGAGAAAATCTAAACCTGACCAGGGCCGAGAGAGATTGGCATAGAAATCAACGGGGTAGGGAATGACCGTACAGCCTAATCGCTCAAATAGCCCTTGGGCACGGGGCATATGGAAAGCGGAGGTGACCAGGAGGATCGTAGGCTGATCACTCAGCAGAGCACGGACAGCCTCGGCCTCGGCGGCGGTATTGACGACTGGTTCAGTCACGGTCATAGCCGTAGGGGAAATGCCCTGAGCTAGAGCAATCTCTCGTAAATACTCCCCTTCAGGTTGTTGATCCGGACGCCAGGGCACCCAGCCCCCGGTGAAAATCAGCCGGGGTGCTTTGTCCGCCTGGTACAAATCCAACCCACCCCAAAACCGATCACTCGCTTCTCCCCACTCCGGGATAGCGGCAGAACCAGGGGCAATTTTGATCATCCCACTCAGCACCACAATGGCCTCGACCTTGGGCATGGCATTAGGATCAAGGCGCTGGCCATGACCTTCCACCGCCGCCATCAAACGATCACTCAACACCGGGGTACTGCACAGCCAAAACAGCATTAACGCGGCCCAAATCGGCGAACGACGGCGGCTCACCAGCCCCAGGATCATCAGCCCTAGGATGAGACCTGTGGGCAGTAGTAGCAGCGGGAGAATCTTGTGGAGATAGATCATTGGGCTTCAGCATGACATCGATCCAATCATCCCTGGAACCGACATTCCGGAGGTTGACGATTATTTTTTTTACTGTGCCTTGCCCAAGCCGATCACCGAAAGCCTCTCATCTAGAGGATCCTGGCAAACGAGTCATAGGCTGACGCAAGTAGCAGCTTAATACTTCGCCATCCTTTGGGCGACAGACTTCAAAACCTAGAAGCCCTATCTGCGGGGCAGGAGACCTGACCCCTGCATGGAACCAACACTGTAGGGGGCGGTTTTCGTGTCCGACGCAGAATCTTTTGTCAGTCAGCCAGATCGCCAAGGTAATACCCTAGATCCCAAAAACAAAAGAGTGACCGCCATGGCCACTCTTTGTTAAAGGTTTATGTAGCGAAAAACAACGGGTAGCTTGTCCGTGTTTTCGGTTGAATCACTTATCTAGGTCAACAAGTAATACGAAACCAAACCGAGGGATGACAAACGTAGAGGGTGAGTAAACCTTGATTGTTCGATGTCTTGACCGACATAGAGGGCGAGATATATAACTCAGAAAACTCTTAAATTAGTGTCTCTAGGTGAACTACACAAGGTTAGTTTTGGGTTTTAGCGAACCTATCACCAGCTTGCTTTTTCCGCATTAAAAGCTTAGAAAGGAAGCGAAGCTTGTATGGGTATTCAGTTGTCTTTTGATAGACTTAATCTAGCATGACTCCTGATTAAAAATCAGGCTATTTACGCTTCTTAATAGCCTTACAGGTTTTGTTTTGTTCTGATAAGAAGCGCCATGATCCCTGGGGTAAACCGTTACAGGCCACACTGGGATCGCTGTTTATCCATGGCCCGCTGGAGTTGGGTCGTGAGGCCCAGTTGGGCGGTCTCGTAGAGGCGTTCAAATTCCCGCTGGAAGTGGGCGGCCACGGTGGCGTTGCGGATCACCAGCAGGTTTTCGTCGTTGGTGGTATTGGCGGCATGGCTCCAGTTGTGGGAACCCACCATCACCACTTGGTTATCCAAAACGGCGAACTTGTGGTGCAGCTTGTCGCCCTCGGCCAGGGTGGGAACGCCGACGCTGGTGATGGGGGTGGGCCAGGGTTTGTTGTTATTATCCAGCTTGCAGCGGTGGTCGGGCAGGGTGAGGCCCATCATGTCCAGCCCCTCGCTGTAGCTACGGTAGGCAAAGCCAGGGTCAATCAGGGTGCGGATGGGCACGCCCCGCTGGGAGACTGTCCAAAGCTGGTTGCTGATGGGCTGCTCGGAAAAGACAAACAGCGCCAGGTTCACCTGCTGGGTGGCTTGGCCTAGGGTTTTGGCGATCAGGCCGTTCACACTTTTGGCCCAGGGCTGGGTGGGGGAGGTGGGCGAAAACTGCACTTCCACTACAGAACCAGGCACCGAGGTAAGGCGGGCCGGACGGGGTGGTTTTTGCAGGCCAAACTGGCTGTCGGACTGGCCACCGGGGCCATCGCCCCACATTAGGGCAAATTCTGCCGCAAAGGTTTGGGCCAAATGGGGACTCTCAATCACCAGCAGGGCGTTGGCATTGCCTCGGCTTTCTTCTGTTCCTAGGTCGCCGTGGATGTCGCTCATCGTCCAGTTGGCGGAACCCATCACCACCCGCCGTCCGTCAATCACCATAAATTTGTGGTGCATCAGGCCGCTGCCCTTGCTGCCGTCGGCGGTGTCGTCTAGGCGGGGCACCTGGGCCTGGTCGAGGATGGTGAGGGCGTCCCGCTGGGCAATTTCATCAGGGCTGAGGGTGCCGTCCTGGTTGAGGTCTACGAATTGGTAGAGTTCATTGGCCTTGTTGCGGTCGTGCTCATCCAAAAAAGAAAAATCGTTGGGGCGACGCTGGGCCATGGGGGTGCTGTAGTTGTTTTCGAGGATCACCCGCACCTGTACCCCCTGGGCTTGGCGTTCGGCCAGGGTGGCGGCTAGATTTGGCAGGGTAAATTCCTGCACGGCAACATCAATGGAGGTTTGGGCGCTCTCGATGGCGTCGATCATCACCTGTTCCAAATCATCGCCGTAGCGGGTGATGCGGCGGTAGGGGTCGGCATAGACCGCCGCCTGACTTTGGTTAAAGTACGCCTTAATATAGGGATCCTGGGGCAGGGGCGCGAGGGTGGGCAACTTGGCATCGCTGCGAAATTGGTTGCTGATGCCGACAAACAGCAATAGTCCTAGGCCAAACCCCAAACTCCAACGCCAGCGGGAAAATGATTGTCGCTGCACGGTAGTGGGTTGAAATCGTCTGTCCTTAGCCATCCCCCCTTGGCCCAGATCGATCCCATCCGTCCTAAAAGATCCGCCAAACGGCCCTACTCTCAACGGCGATAAGATAAACACAGCTTGTCTGACCCGTCACGTTTACCGCTATGTCCTTGTCTGCGCCGCCTGCTCCCGCTGTTCCCTCCTTTGCTTGGGCGAAGGCGTTGGCCCATCCGGCGACGGAATTTGCCGCTACGCCCCTTACCCCTTTGGCGGGCGAGATCCCGGCGGGGCTGCGGGGCACCCTCTATCGCAACGGCCCCGCTCGGCTGGAACGGGATGGATTGCCTGTGGGCCACTGGTTTGATGGCGATGGGGCGATTTTGCGTGTGCAGTTTGCCGACGGCGGGGCCGAGGCTACCTACCGCTACGTGCAGTCCGCCGGATTCCAAGACGAAGAATCCGCCGACCAGTATCTCTATCGTGGCTACGGCAGCTTTGCGCCCGGTTCCCTGTGGCAGCGGTGGCAAAGTCAGGTTAAAAACGCCGCCAATACATCGGTGCTGGCCCTGCCGGATCGGCTGCTGGCCCTGTGGGAAGGGGGTCTTCCCCACGGGCTGGATTTAGAAACCCTGGACACCCACGGCATCGATACCCTGGGCAGTCTGCGCCCCAACGACGCCTTTTCCGCCCATCCCAAGCGCCACCCCCGCACCGGAGAAATTTTTAACGTCGGTGTCATCGCTGGCGGGCGACCCGTTTTGCAAATTTATCGCTGCGATCCGAGCGGCCACGTCAAAGACACCCAGCGGATTGACCTCAACGGCATTCCCCTCATCCATGACTTTGCCCTGGCCGACCGCTACCTGGTGTTTTGCATCTCTCCGGTGCGGCTGAATCCGCTGCCAGCGGTGTTGGGTCTGCAAACCTTCAGCGACGCCCTGCAATGGCAGCCGAAATGGGGCACCCAAATCATCGTGGTGGAGGCCGACAGCCTAGAAGTCCTGGCCTGGGAGCAGGCGGAACCCTGGTATCAGTGGCACTTTGGCCACAGCGTCCTCCACCCTGACGACACCATCGGCCTAGACCTGGCGCGCTACGCCGACTTTGCCACCAACCAACAGCTCAAGGAAGTGGCCACGGGGCAAATTCTTACCCCTGCCGAGGCCCAGCTTTGGCACTACCGCATCGACCCCCACAGCGGCCAGATTTTGGAGCAGCACTGCGCCGTGGATCGCCACTGCGAATTCCCGACAACTCACGCTCTCACCGATGGCCTCGCCCTCACCTACCTCAACGTCCACCGCACCACGCCCACGCCCCTGGGGGACTTCTTCAACGCCGTGGCCCAATTCAACCCCCACACCGAAACCCTCACCCTCGCCGACCCCGGCCCCGGATACTATCCCTCTGAGGCCATCCCCGTGCAGGATCGCCACAACCCCCACCAGCACTGGGTAATCACCGTCGTCTACAACAGCCACGATCACCGCAGCGAAGTCTGGATCTACGATGGCAACGCCTTCGGCCCTGATCCCATTGCCCGATTGGCCCTACCCGCCGTCATTCCCCACAGCTTCCATGGCACCTGGCACGGGTAGCCCCTCACCCCCTTTTCCTAAATTCCTCTCCCACATTGGGAGAGAACTTGGTGTCTCTCTAGCTCCCCTCTTCCAATGTGGGAGAGGGGCTGGGGGTGAGGGCTAAGCCCATACTAAGAGACATCTTTGTGATCTACTGAGCCTGCAAAAATGCCTCAAACTCCCGCAGAGCCACGCTGGAACCGGCTGTCCAGGCGCGTTCTACGTACTGGGGCAGCCGCGTTTTTGTATCTATCCAAGGAAAGGTTGGACTGGTTAACCGGTCTTCGTAGCCCGCGTCGGTTAAGACGTAAATCGACAGACTGGCCTGACGATAAATCCACACCTCCGGCACCCGCAAAATTTCGTAAACGGAGAGATCGGTGTAGGAGGTCCAGTCCATTTCAATCACCAGATCCGGGGGGGGATCTTGACTTAAATCAAGGCGATCTTTCCCCAAAACCGCTTGCCAATTTTGAATATAAAAACAGGCGTCTGGTTCCGCCCCGGCTTCATCGAGTTGTTTCAGGGTAATGGGATCAAATCCGTGCCAATCCCGCCTTTGATGTCGCAGTAGGGCCATGACTAAATCCGATAACGTGCGACTCCGATTGCCATGGGCGGGAAGGGGGGACATGATCTGTAGTTCTTGGGTGTGGGCGTTGTAGCGAATTTTGACCGCTGCATTATCGTGGCGACTGGCCAACAGCGCCTCATAATCCGCCCAGGTTTGGTAGCGCAGGGTGGCCTCGCTGCCGGGGGGAATGTCGATACAAGCTGGGCGGATTGTGAAAACCATAGCGCTAGCCCCAAGGCTGTTTTTATCTTTCTATCATCGCTGATGTTTGGCCTGCCAGCGGTGTTGCAGGTAAGTGAGGCCACCTCCCAGGAGGGGAATCAGGGCCATCAGCAACAGCCACAGGGAGGAGGGCGGCGGCGGCGGCTGGGCCACCACCAGGGGGGTAAAGGTGAGGGTTTCAACCGTGAGGCCGGGAATGGCGGCGAGAACTTGTGGGGGATCTAGGCGCAACAGCAGATATTGCCACGTTTCCACCCCGGCGATGCCAGTGGCCGGGAGCCCCTGTTCTGCTTGAAACGCTGTCACGGCTTGGATTGTAGCGTTGCCGTAGCGTCCGTCAATGTCCCCTGGGTTCCATCCCCCTTGGGCCAAGGCGGCCTGAAGCTGTTGCACAGGCTCCCCCTCATCCCCCGGTGCAAGGGGCGGCGGGTTCAGCCAAAGGGATGGGGAGGGCGGACGATCTTCAGACATAGACGCACAAACAACAACGGTAGAGCGGGAGGGGCCCATCGCCGGATAGGGAGTTGGGGACGGGGCACCGGGACAGGGCACAACCCCTAGACGGGGGGAAAACTCCACAACCATAGGGGCAAGGTTAATAGTAGCCCGACCGAACTCAGTCCCACACAGGTGACGGAGAGTTCTCGGTCGAGATCATAGGCTTCGGCTAGTACCAGGTTGGCAAAGGCACTGGGCATTCCGGCCTGGATCACCATGACCAGGCGTGGCGGGCCATCCATGCCCAGCACCGTTAGCCCCAGCCCCACGGCCAAGGGCAGCACCAACAGCTTGATAGCCACGGCTACCCCCGCCCGCGACATATGCCGCCAAGAGGTGATCTGCTGAATGCGCAACCCCATCAATAGGAGCGACAGCAGCACCACGCCCCAGGCGATGGCGTAGAGGAGGTCATCCAGCCGGGGGGGCAAGGGCAGGGGCTTGAGAATTAGCCCTGCACCGAAGGCCAGAATGATGGGGTTTCGCAGGATTTCCAGGGGCCAGCTCACCCAGGCCGGACGGGCGAACACCTGGGAACGACCGCCACATTTCGCCGCCAGGATGGAGCCTAGGCCGTAGGAGCCCAGCAGCGTCCCCAGGGCATCGTAGAACAGCGCCCAGCTAAACACACTCACCCCCAACTGGGGCAGCAGCAGCACCACCGGATAGCCAATGTAGCCCGTGTTGCCCAGCATCGATGCTAGAGAAAAGCTGCCCTGGGTGGGCCGGGGCCAGGTTTGTCCAAATTTCCCCATCCACAGGCGGCTGCACAGCAACCCCAGCAGCATCGCCCCCCAGGCCACCGCTGGCGCAAGATACACCGGCCCCGACAGATCCGCCCGCCGGGTAAAGCCAAGGATGCTGAGGGGAATGCCCACCCAAAACAAAAACTTGCCCAGGGCCAGGGGAACCCGCTGGTGTAGCCGCTGGCTAGTCTCCTGCTCCGTTTGGATGGAGGCCAGCCCGTAGCCCAGCCCCACCCCCATCAGCACCCCCGTCGCAATAGGCAGATATAGCTGGAGCAAAACTCCAAATGACGGCATCCTTCCCCAATCCCCCCAACGGTATCTTGTTTTCCAACGGTATCGTTACGGTATTCTTAACGATGCGGTCTGGCTATGGTGTGGCGCTAGGGCTAGGCGGCGTCTGGGCGGGTTGTCATTGCGCCCGGGCCAGAGGTGATAATGATATCGAATTCTGCACGAGCCCTATGCTGCCCTTGGATGATCTGCCCGAAGCCACCCGTGACCAACCCCTAGGGTATCGCAGCACCCAAGGCCAAAATCCGTGGCGCACCCTGCCTCGGTGGGCGCGCTGGGCCAGTGTGGCCGTCATTGCGGCCCTAGCCGTCCTCGTGGTGGCCAGTGGAGCCACGCGTTGGCAATCCCCGTCCGCCCAGCCCATCCAAGGCATTGTGGCCCAGTCGGGTCTGATTTCCGCCGCGCCCACCACGGGAGATGCCAACGCTGACCGCACCGCGCCGTCCTCCGCCATCGGGCGCACCTTGCTCGGCCATCGGCCCTACAACGAAGCCCCCGCAGACGACCTCGTCGCCCTGGCGATGAACCGCAGCATCCGACTCCGCACCAAGGCCGCCGAGCAGTTTGAAGCCATGGTGGAAGCGGCCCAACGGGAGGGCGTGCAGATTGTGCCCCTCTCCGGCTACCGATCCCGGAGCGAGCAGGAGGCGATCTTCTTCAATGTCCGCGCCGCCCGAGGCCAAGACGCCCAAACCCGTGCCGAGGTCAGCGCCCCTCCCGGCTACAGCGAACACCACACGGGCTACGCCATCGATGTCGGGGATGCCAACCAGCCTAATACCCACCTAGATCAATCCTTTGAAGACACCCGCGCCTACCGCTGGATGAAGAACAACGCCAGCCGCTATGGCTTCGAGATCTCCTTTCCCCGCAACAGCTTCCAGCAAATCGCCTTTGAACCCTGGCATTGGCGCTTCATGGGTGACATCGACAGCCTCGAAACCTTCTACCAGGACTAGGCCTAAACCGCCTACCTGCCCCCCAGTTTGGCTGCCCTCGGATGCAGTCAACCCGTCGGAACCTCAAGGGCCACAGCCCCGAAGCCCTGAACTTGGGCCAGTCTGCTAGCGTTTTTTAGGGCAACCATGCCATGGCTTCACGAGAGATGCTACTATAATTCAGCCTAAGGGCAACCTAAGGGCATGTAGCTCAGTGGATAGAGCACTAGATTCCGGTTCTAGGTGTCGCAGGTTCGAATCCTGCCATGCTCGTTAACCAGCCTACTTAGCCGAAGTAAGGCTAGGGATCCATCGTATTTTATGGGTGTGAGGTAGCCGACAACGGTCACACACCTCACCCCTTAGCGGATGGCACCGAGGGTATTTTTCCAGCTCAGTTCTTTGCCGAGCACTTGTAGCGCCTTTTGTTCGGCATCGCTAAAGAGGTGGCTATCCACTAGGTCGGCGAGGACTTGCTGGGCCAACTGGGCGGCAAACAGCCCACCGGATCGCAGCAAGTGGCTGTAGTAGCTGAATTGGGACTGCCCTGCGGCGTTGCGGTGGAATTGATATATTTCGGCCTCGGTCATTTTGTAGACGGCGGTGTTGGCGGGCACCACCACGCGGGGAATGCCGTGGCTACCGTAGCGGCCCTGGTCATCCTCGGCAAAGGATCCCACCAACACCGTGCCTAGCAGGGTGCGGGTTTCCTGGACGAGGTCGGGGGTGAAGAGGGGGTCGGGCTCGCTGGAGAGGCGGGGGCCGTTGTTGAGGAAGAGGGGGTTGAACAGTTGGGAATTGTAGACCAGCCCCACGGCCCAGTGGCGGCTGTCGTTGTCAAAGCTGACAAACTGGCCAAAGCCGCAATCCTCTGGGCTGGGTGGATTGACCACATCCTGGGCGTCGTCTACCTGTACCACATAGTCGCAGTGGGAGTTGGATTTGACGACCTTGCCGATGCGGCAGCGGGGGGGCTGGGAGAAGAGATCCATAGGCTAATGAATGGGCCACGGGATGGGCCACAGGATTGATTTGCCGTAGTTGATTGGCCGCAATTACTTGCCGCAGTCACGGTTTTCGATGGCTCCGTCGGGCATGATGGTGTTGCAAAACCGCACCATACTGCGGTTCACGCCGCGCAGGTTAGCTCCCGTGAGGTTGGTGTTTTCCATGTTGGCCGATCCTAGGGTCACGCTCAGCATCACCGCATTGGAGAGGTTGGCCCCGGACAGATCGGCGTCCTCCAGGTTGGCCTGGGTCATTTCGACGCCCGACAGATCGGCTCCGGCCAAGGTCGTGCGTAGTAGGTTGGCTCCGTTCATGCGGGCGTTGGCCAGATTGGCCCCGGTGAGGTTGGCGGCCTCCAGGTCGCTCAGCATCAGGTTGGCCTCGCGCAGGTCGGCATCGGCCAGGTCGGCCCCGGCCAGGTCGGCCCCGGCCAGGTTGGCCCTGGTCAGGTTGGCCCGCTGGCCCTCCTTGCCGTCTGTCTCTAGCCAGCGCGAGTGCGCGGCTAGGACTTGCCTCAACTCGTCAGCGGTCATCT
>JALQST010000119.1 GCA_023264315.1 Nodosilinea sp. BSH.14 | reverse complement strand
AACTCTGGGCGCACCATTCCCACTGCTGGCCCCTTCAGGGTGAGGTAGCCCTGCTCCCCGGCCACCCGCACCCGCACCGTTCGGGCATCTTGGGTAGGAATGTAGCCCTGGCGCATCCGCTGGCCTGAAACCTGGGTGCGCCAAGCATCATGGGTGACTAAAAATTTCCGTTCAATTTCCTGCCCCATGGGTCTGCCTCAGTTCCGCTAGGTTGTCATAAGTTGATTATGGAGGTATAGAAACGCCTCGATGGCCCTCGTGTCGGGTTGGGCGGCCATGGCTCCGGGCTGGGTGGCCGTGAGGGCTCCGGCGGCATTGGCGTATTGAACGGCATCCCGCAGGCTATCCTCATGGTCTAGTAAGGTCAGCCCTTGACCATCCAGTTGATGGAGAAACCCGGCGAGGAAGCTATCGCCCGCCCCGGTGCTGTCTTCGCAGTCCACCCGGTAGGACGGGACATGGCTGTGGTGGGTAGCCGTGGCATAGTGGCAGCCGTTGGTGCCATCGGTCAGCAAAACCAACTGGGCCGAGAGTCTCTTCCGAATCTGATCCACTTGGGTGGTGGCAAAGAACGTTTCTGCCTCCTCACGGTTGAGTTTGAGAATATCAACCCCGGTTAAAAAAGCCGGGATGATGGACAGGGCCTGATCGGGCTGCGGCCAAAAGACGGGTCGCCAGTTGAGGTCAATGACCGTTGTCACCGCGTTTTGCCGAGCCCAGGCCCGGACGGCGTGCATACTCTGCCCTGTGGCTGCGTAGGCCAGCCCTAGGGTACCCATGACCAGGTACGGCACTGACCCAAGGGCGGCAAAGTCAATCTGATTCCCATCCAGATGAGCATCGGCAAAGTGGCTGGGATCGGGCAAACTAAATCCCACGAAGGTTCTTTCTCCCTGGGCATCGCGGTTGACCAGTACCACTCTCGTGGGATGAGCCGCTGTCCATTGCAGGGCGGTGATATCGACTCCGGCAGCTTTGAGGGCCAGGTCTACCTGTTGCCCCTGGGAATCTGTACCGAGGCAGGTGATCAGAGCTGAGGGGGTACCCAACTTAGCGAGGGCCGTGGCAACATTCGCCGGAGCCCCACCGGGGTGATCCGTCCAAAAAGGAGCCTGCGTCCCCTGACCGTCACGCCGCTCAAAGATGCGGTCAATCAGAGCTTCGCCCAAACAAATTACCCGTGGGGCCATGGCGAATGATGGTCAAACAATACCCTAGGGCTTAGAATACCCGCCGCAAGACATAGTCGGCAATGTCTTGCAGGGCTTGCTTGGAAGCCGAAGGCGGCAAGGAAGCCAAGCACTCTACCGCCAAACGCGATTGTTCAGCGGCTAAATCACGGGATTTCTGAATGCCGTTGCTGCGGTGGATGAGATCGATGGACTGGTCAAAATCCGATGCTTCGGCAAATTCCCGATCAATGAGGGTGGCGAGGAAGGGGTGCTCCTCCATGGCGTAGAGGACGGGGGCCGTCAGGTTGCCGCTTCTCAGGTCAGAGCAGGCGGGTTTACCTAGCACCTCATCGGAACTGGTGAAGTCCAGGATGTCGTCCACAATTTGGAAGGCTAGCCCCAGGTAGCGCCCGTAGGCATAGAGCTGGTTAATGGTCACTTCGGAAACATCGCTCAGCACCCCCGTGGCCTTGGCGCTATTAGCCAGCAGGGAGGCGGTTTTGAAGTAGCTTTTCTCCAGATAGGCATCGATGGAAAGGCTGGTATCAAAGCGATTTAGCCCCTGCTGAATTTCCCCCTCCGCCAAATCCATAATTACCTGGGACAGCAACTTCACCACCCGCAGGTTATCCAAATTGGCCAAATACCAGGAAGACTGGGCAAAGAGAAAATCCCCCGCTAGGACGGCAATGCGATTGCCAAAGCGACTATGAACCGTGGGCACCCCCCGGCGTACGCTGGCCTCATCCACCACGTCGTCATGAACCAGACTGGCGGTGTGGATCATTTCGGTGATCTCCGCCAACCGCCGATGTTTGGGCAAAATGTCTTGATCAGGCATTGTGGCCCTCGCCAGTAGCAACACGATGGCCGGACGAATGCGCTTGCCCCCGGCCCCAAAAAGATGCTCGGCGGCGGCGGACAGAATGGGATGCCGTGCCCCCACTAACCCCTTGAGGTTTTGGGTGAGGAGGTCAAGATCAGTCTCAACCGGCGCGAAAAGGGAGGTTACTGAAGTCATGGACTGCCGAGGGAGGCGATTATGGTTACGTTTTTTAACATAGTCTACCGTTATTTTAAGCTAAGCCCTCAGAATGTGGCAGACCTTAGCCATGGGTTTAGGGAGGGTTCCTGGGTCTGACTCTGGGGAGAATTTCTGGAAAAACAGGCTAAACGGGCTAAAAATCAGCCTCAGTGTTCTGTCCCAACGCCTAGGCAATGCGTGATCCTGAACAAGCGCTAGGACGGATCAATGTCTGGCATGGAATTCTTCAATGCCGCTCCCAGTCACAGGATGGCGTGTTAGGATATCGCTAAGGCTTTTCTAAGGTAAGTGGCGCGGTAAGGTCTCTTATTTTTCACTTTTCCGTTGCCCCTGGTTTTGCCTAGGGCTAGTGCTGGGAATGATTCAGTGATTTTCCCTAGGGTGTCTAAGTGCTCGTCGGTCTCAGTCGTGTTTCGGCGGTGCAGACTGTCCTTAGTGCTTCCAGGGTTGTGCTAGGTGGATAAGCGTCACGACCACCCATAGGATCAGGTTGCTCAAGGTCGCCTTGGTTCCGGTATTTGTTGCCGGGATTCTAGGGCTGAATCCCTGTGCCTATGGTCCTTATTGCTATCGTCGTTTGCTGGTTTTTGGCCCTAAAGACCGGAAGGTTCTGGGTGCTGGAAATGTCGGCATGACGGCGAAGTGCCCCTCACCCATATTCCCCTAGATCTTTGCCTAGGGGCGTTCTTGGGTGTTGAGGCCTGAACGACTGCCTTCGCTGCCTCTTCGCTCCTACCCCTTGTGACTGTCATGGCCCTTGATACCCCTACCCTGATCATTCCTGTCCTAGCAGTGGCCTATTTAGTGCTGGTCTATGGCGCACTGCTGTGGTGGTCTAGGCGCTTTACGGCTCGCTAACCCCTCAATGGCTGCCTTGGAACTGACCTCATTCACCGCATTGCCCCCTAGTATGGGCAACACCGGGGTCTAGCGATAGGGGGAATCGTCACCGTTCCAGAGTTCGGTGGCATCGACGTCGATGACGGGGGGCGGCTCGGGGCGGCGGCGCTGGCGCTGGGGTGGATCGGGTAAGCCAGCGGTAACGTCGGAGACTGTTTCCCGCAGTTGATGGCGCAGGCGACGGGTGCGCTTCTTCACATTGCCCAGCCAGTTCCCTAATCGTTGTTGAGCCTCAGACTGAAGCCGTTGGCCCTGCTCCTGAACGTGTTCTGAAAACTCGGTGCGGGCTTGGCGGGTTTTGTCTAGGGTGGCGTCCCAGGTTTGCTTGGGGTCGGGGATGTGGTCAAAGACCTGATCTAAGGGCAGGGCATCGAGGGAAGCTCGAAGGGTCGCGGCACGAGGGGTCGCGGCGCGAGGCATCACCGGATCCCCCAACCGTTCGGCCTGGGCCAGGGCGTCGTGGGCGATCATCATGCGGCGACGGCCTAAGCTGATGACGGACTGGGGCGGCAGGGCATAGCATCCCGGCAGCAGGCCATCATCGACCTCCGAGGACGTGGGAGAAGAGGCTGGGATCGGGGTTGTGAAGTGGTACTGCAAAATTTCCCCCGTGGAGGGCACAAAGCGGTAATCCACCAGGGTGCCGAGGCAGTCGCCGTAGTCTGACCACACCTCCACTTCGCTGGGGGCGATGGTGTTGTCAAAGGGGCCATTTTCCGCATCGTTGGGTGCAGATACCGAGGTTCGCAGTATCAGGCCATCGTGGCCAATGGACACCACCTGGCTCCAGGGAAACCGCTGACTGCGACGACCTAGCCCACCGCCAAAGCCGATGCCGATGACCTGGTGACGGCGCGGATCAACCCACACCTCGGTAATCGGGCCGAGGGAATCTGCCGTGTCGAGGTCGAGGGGCACTAGGCGTAACAGATCGCCCTTCAGCAGGGCGGGGGGAAATGGGGTTCCTGTGGTCATAGGTGATCGACCTCCTGGGCGGGGTGCAGGGTGCGGGCTAGGCTTTCTCCAGCTGGTCGAGCCGCAGCCAGATGTTGGGGGTGGGCACATAGCCAAATTTCACTAGGGCGTAGTCGTTGATGATGTCCACAATCTCCCCCTTGGTGTCAAACAGGTAGGGGGGCAGACGGGGGTCGCTGGCTTTGATTTCCAGGCTGTTTTCCAGTTTGTCCCGCAGAGCTTTGACTAAATCACCGCGTTTGAGGGTTGCTGCCATGGTGTGAATGGGGTTCCGTGAACAGTATGACTATGGTGATTGTATCGCCTCTACCGCTGGCATTGGGGGCAGTAGTGGGCGGAACGTCCGGCCAGCTTGAGGCGCTGAATGGGGGTTTGGCAGACGCGACAGGGCTGTCCTTCCCGGTCGTAGACCCAGGCTACGCCGCCGTAGTTGCCGTTGGTGCCGTAGATATCGCGGTAGTCGCTGAAGGTGGTGCCGCCGGATTCGATGCTGGTGGTGAGCACATCGCGGATGGCCTGGTGCAGTTTTTTCAGGCGCGATGGCCCGATACGGTGGGCCAAGGTGGTGGGGCGTAAGCCACTGAGAAAGAGGGCCTCATCGGCGTAGATATTGCCAATTCCGGCGACGAGGGCTTGATCCAGCAGGGCGTTTTTGATAGGGCGATGGCTGCGGGCAAGGCGTTCTTTTAAATAAGTTGGGGAGAAGGCCTCCTCAAAAGGTTCTGGCCCCAGTGCTTGTAATCCAGTCATGACGGAAGCTGGATCCTGACCGGGCGGCACCCACCACAGACGGCCAAAGGTGCGCTGATCAACATAGCGGAGTTCACGATTGCCCGCAAGGAAAATCCGTACGCGGCAGTGGGGCTGCACGGGTTCAGTGGGATCGACCCACAGCAATTGCCCGGTCATCCGCAGATGCACCCCGAGATGGCCCGCTGGCTGGTCGGCGGCATCCGCTAACTGCCCCAGCAGATACTTGCCTCGCCGATGCCACTCCACCAAGTGTATCTGGCGCAAACCTGCCCAAAAGGCATCTGCACAGGGGGGATGGGCCACGGTGCGAGCCAGTAGCACCTCTCCGCCCAGAATCGTTTGGTTGAGGGTAACGCGATTGAGCCCCCGGCGGACGGTTTCAACTTCGGGCAATTCGGGCACAGGACGCTCCAAATGTATACCGTGGGGTGGGCGTTGAGCCAGCCCCAGAGATAGTCTAATCGACAACACCCCCACCACCGAGTCCTCAGTTCCACCGAGACTTAGGGCCAAGGATGGAGTAGAGCAGGGGTCGTAGGGGTGTTGACGGGAGAACCGGTAGACCGTGGGGCCGTCCGCAAGGGTCGGTTTACTTCTTAGCCTTGGGGGCTTCCACTTCTTCCAGTTCAGAGAGTGCAAAGTTGTTGGTGTTGATGCCGGAGTAGTTCACCTTGTCAAAGCGAACTACGGCGGGATACTTGATGCCGCTTTGGTCAATGGTGGCTACGGTACCCACATCCCGATACCAGTAGGACTCTTTGCGGAGAATCCGAACCTTAGAACCGCGTTGAACCATAAATCATGCCCTCTTGAAAACCAAGTATTTATGACAATCTATTAAGGCCCGAACCCTTCCGTGGTCTTGTCCTACTAACAAGAACCGAGCAAGAACCTTAATAGGGTTGACTTCCACGTTCAACAGATTACTACGACTGCACAGTTCCCGTGGATGCGCGGGGTTTAAGTTTTGTTGCGGTGGCCCCAGGTGGATCCGACGACTGAGGGAAGAATCGGGATGCCGAGATGGGGGCACAGATCCGGGAACGCTGGGACAATCGCTGGAGGATTTTGGGATAATGGAATAAGTTTTGTGCCGTGAATATGACCTGAGGATGTTGAGTATGCGGCGAAGATAGCCGCATACTCAACATCCCAGGACTTCGACGAGCCAGAGGATCAGGGGCTGCGCGTCAATGTCGCGTCAATAATGATTAAAAACCTTGTTAATTCTGGTCTGGCGTGGGCACATTACTTATAGCAGTGAGAACCGTCAAGGCTTGATAGATCATGGTTATGACCCCAGAGACCGTCCATCGTCGGCACCAAAAATCCCCGAAGAAGCATAACCACTATGCCCTCAAGGATTTCTTCCAGTTCAACCCCGACCACGGCACCATTACCGACTGGAACGACACCCGCAATGTGCTGACCAGCGAGGATTTCATTATTGGCCTCCTCGAAGGACTTCAGGAGGAAGTGGGGGACGCCTCCGCCGCCATTATGTACACCGTGGGCTTGGAGTGGGGCAAGTTCGACTCTCTCCAGTTTGAACGCTGGTTTGAGAAGGAATTTTCCATGAGCCCCCGACGGGCCAACCTGATGTTTCTGCTGGCAACCTGGTGGTGGCCCTTCATTTCCCAGGGCTGGGGCCGCTGGGAGGTCGATATGAGCGACCGTAAGCAGGGTTTTATGTTCATCAACCTGTTTGATTCCGCCGTGGCCCGCACCCTAGGGGATGTGGGCAAGCCTGTGTGCCATCTCTACGCGGGGCTGTTTGCGGGTTTCTTCACGGAAATGGTGCGTAAACAACTGAGCTGCATCGAGATTCAGTGCTACTCCATGGGTGAAACCTACTGCAAGTTCTTGCTGGGCGGGCGCGAACGCATTGACGCTGCCGCCTTCTGGATGAATGAAGGGGCCAACGCCCGCGACATTGAGAAGCGCCTGCGGGCCGGGGAAGGTGGCGCATGATGTCCGCAACCCTAACCGCTACCAATGGCCATAGTCCTGCGGTTCAGCCCTGGCTGCGGGAGAGCGTCCAGACCTTTTTTGAGGGGGTAAACTGGAGCGGCATGGTACGGCATGCGGCCCCTAGTTCCGGCACCGCCGCCAGCCCCGTCCTGGACACCGAGTCCTTGATGACCCTGACCGTGGGGCAGTTTTTCGAGATGATGTCCTGGGAGGGCAAGCCCACCATCGGCGTTCCCATTGTGCCCCTAGAGGCCCCGGCCACCACCGCCGATACGCCCAGCGACGATCTCACCCTCGACGATTTCTCTAGCTTTTTTGGTTAGAACCTCCGCCCTCACAGCCCTATTATCTGTTACCCCGCACGCTCCACGAAGGATCAGATCATGACGTTTAAACTTGACAGCCTGTTTGACAGTGCGGATAAACCCTACCTCGATGTCAACGATTTGACGCTGCTGAGCCAGTACGTTAGCTCCATCCCCGAGCGTATTGCGGTCTATCGCACCCTGCGCGATCAGGAAGTTGCGATCATGCAGCCCATTGCCGATGCTTTGCAGCAAGGCACCCAGGAACCGGAGGCCAAGGTGGAACGCAGTGTGCGCCATGGCCTGATGGTGCTGCGCTACGTGGCCATGGCCATGCTGCTAGACGATAGCGCCTTTGTGCAGGGGCGGTTGCAGGGATGGCTGCCAGAAATTGTCCAAGCCCACGATACCCGTGCCCTAGATCAACAACTGTTCCAACTGTTGGATCAACAACTAGCTAAGGTGCTGACCCCGGCTCAGATCAATCTGCTCAAGCCCGGGCTGACTAAGGCGCGGGATTTGCTGCTGGGAACCGGGACTTCGGCTCCGGCCCCCGTTCCAGCGGAGGATCTCGATCCCCTGGCTAGCCTGCTGTAGTCCTCCGGGCTGCTGAGTCTTAGTCACCCTTGGGGACGCGCTGAACCCCAGCATCCAATCTACCTACCTGTGAGGAACGCAATCCCATGGTCTCCGTTGCTGATTTGCTCGTTGATGGCCGACTCCCGGGCAACTACTTTGCCCAGGATCTCTATGTGCGCGGCTCTACCGAATTGGGCCTGCTCGAAAACCGACGGGGTGATCGTCTCTTGGCCATTCCCGACCCCCTCCTCCAAGCCATCTATGTGGGCCTGGATAAGGAAACGGGCCAAGCCTCAAAAATGGTGCTCTACAACTGTGGCCGCTGGTGGGGCAAGAATTTCTATGCCCGCTTCTGTGAAGAACTAGCCGACTACTACAGCCAGCCCATGGCCAGCCTCTCCATGGCAGAATTTTTGCAGTCCCTCCAGCAGTGCTGGCGTACCCACGGTTGGGGGCAAATTACCCTAGACATGACCTACCGCGACCAGGGCTTTCTCGGTGTGGAAATTGCCCACTCGCCCTTTACCGCTGCGGCCCCCAATAGCCCCAGCCCCTCCGGCGACCTAGAACGGGGGATTTTAGAAATTTTCTTTAGCCAACTGACCGGGCGCGAGTTGGTCTGTGCGCAAACCAGTTGCACGACACGAGGAGATGAGGCCAACCGCTTTGTGCTAGGTCTGGGAAAACGTTTGCAGACGGCCCCCGCCCTCGTGGCCAACGGGCAATCTCACCAAAGCATTATGCAAGCCCTGGTGCAGCAGGGATGAGAGCCTAGTGGCCATTACCCGACCGATCCGACGATCCCATTATCGACTGCTGGGGCTGGTGGGCCACGGGCAGTTTGGGCAGGTTTATTGCGCCATCCATCGCAAAACCGGAGAGATGGTCGCACTTAAGTACCTGCATAAAGATCGCTTCCCCAC
>JALQST010000118.1 GCA_023264315.1 Nodosilinea sp. BSH.14 | reverse complement strand
GGTCGATCTCCTTGTTGATCGCGGCATCCTTCTCGATGTAGATGTCGCGCTGCGGGATGTAGGCCTCGGGCTGGTAGTAGTCGTAGTAGCTGATGAAGTATTCAACGGCGTTGTCTGGGAAAAACTCCCGCAGCTCGTTGCAAAGCTGGGCCGCTAGGGTTTTGTTGTGGGCCAGCACCAGGGTAGGCTTGCCCAGGTTGTCAATCACGCGGGCGATGGTGTGGGTTTTGCCCGTGCCCGTGGCCCCCAACAGGGTTTGGTAGCGGGTGTTGTCCTTCAAAAATTGGGTGAGTCCGGCAATGGCCTTGGGCTGGTCGCCCGTGGGTTCAAAGGGAGCCTGAATGTTGAAGTCGCCCATCGCTTACGCCATAAATTCTCTATTTTAAATTGTCTATTTATTTAAAAAAGGGCGGTGCATCGTTTGACCCATGCACCGCCCAGTTAGCCTACCAGATTTATCGTCGCTAACCTCAGTAGGTTTCGACGTGCCAGCGGTGTTCCTTCTTCATCTGCTTGCGGAACTCCGTCCAGTCCACACCGTGCTTGCTGGCTTCGGCGGACATGCCGGCGTCGATGCCGTCTTCCATGCCCTTGAGACCGCACATGTAGGTGTGGGTGTTGGGCTTCTGCATCAGTTGCCACAGTTCGGCGGCGTGCTCGGCCACCCGGTGCTGGATGTACATCCGGCCCCCTTCGGGATTCTGCTGTTCGCGGCTGATGGCGTAGGTGAGGCGGAAGTTGTCGGGGTATTCGGTTTGGATGGCTTCCAACTCTTCTTTATAAAGAATGTTGGGGGTGTAGGGCACACCGAAGATCAACCAAGCCAGACCCTTGAACTGGTAGTCGGAGTTGGCCTTGCGCTCGGCTTCCTTGAACATCCGCCACAGGTAGGCGCGGAAGGGAGCGATCCCCGTCCCGGTGGCCAGCATGATGATGGTGGCGTCGGGATCGTCGGGCAGCAGCATTTCCTTGCCCACGGGGCCGGTGATTTTCACCTCAGCGCCCGGTTCAATGTTGCACAGGTAGGTGGAGCACACGCCGTAGACGGTTTCGCCAGACTCGGGGCTCTTGTACTCTAGCTGGCGCACACAGAGGGAGACGGTTTTGTCGTCCATGTGGTCGCCGTGGCGGGTGGAGGCGATGGAGTAGAGGCGCAGCTTGTGGGGCTTGCCGTTGGCGTCGGTGCCTGCGGGGATGATGCCGATGCTTTGGCCTTCCACGTAGTGCAGATCGCCTTCGGACAGGTCAAAGGTGATGTGCTGGACGATGCCGAGACCGCCCTCGCTGACGAGGGGTTCGTTGGACAGCACCTTGCCCACGTAGGGGGAATTGGGCTTGTAGATATTGACGGGAACATCGGCCTTTTTGGCCTTGGGAGTGGCTTGAGTCATGGGCTTCGCTGTGGGTTCAGGGGTCACAGGCGCTGACTCAATCACCGTCGGGGTGGCGTTGGCGATGGTTCCTACCGTTTCCATGGGGCGGATGCTGACAATTTTGCCGCCCATGCGGGTAATCCGCTGCATTTCTTGGTTCATACGGGTGTAGGGCACCGTGATGAAAACGCTGCCACTCTTGCGAATGGGGTTGCTCATCTGATCGGTTTCTGCATTTTGGCGCAGACCCTGCACCTCGTATAAAAATAAACGGCTACCAGCGAGGCTGCTGGCGTTGCCGCCGCTCACACTTGGATTGTACATAGTTAACTTGCGACTCTCTTAACCCTACTAGTGGCAACAGGCGCACGGGGCACAACCTGCCGCATCAAGCGCGGCCTAACCAAGGAAACCCCCGGCCAATCCTAACGCCCTTATCTTTTTATTAGAGTATCACTGTAGGTCGGCCTACAGGGCAGAGCCCGCAAGTTGTTCGGTCTTCATCGCTAAGGATCGCCATCGCCAAGCAACCGAGGTGATTGGCATCGCCAAATCGTGCCTACTTTAGTAAGTTCTTCGTTAAAAGACTGTGTTCTATGCAGCATCTTGGGCTTAAAACCGTTGCGGGCGTAGGGATTCTCGCCCTAGGCGTACTGGGGGTGATGGCCAATCGCATGGATTGGCGACTGTGGACACGATCCCTCAGCTATCCAGATCGACCCATTACCTCGGTAGATTGGTATCAGCCCCGCTATCCGGTACCGGGAAATCCTGCGCCGCCGCCCTGGACGGTGGCGGTGCCGACGGATGACCCAGGAGAACTGTCCCCAGCGGTACTGGAAGATATCGCCGCCTTTGCCGAGGCCCAAAACTCCATGGCGCTGCTGGTGCTGCATCGGGATCGCCTGGTCTTCGAGCGCTACTGGCAGGGGCAGGGGCCAGATAGCCCGGTCAACGGCATGTCCATGACCAAAAACCTGCTGGGGTTGATGGTGGGGGTAGCCTTGGCGGAGGGCCATATCACGTCCCTAGGGGATCGGGTGGGGGATTACCTGCCGGAATGGGCCGAGGATCCCCGGGGGGACATCACCCTAGCGGATTTGCTCTACATGACATCGGGCTTGCGGAACGACGACCGCACGGATTCCCTAAGTTCCGACCTGGTAAAGCTCTACGGGGGATCGAACCTGCGCCAGGTGACCCTCTCCATTCCCCAGGCCCAGCCTCCGGGGCAGGTGTACGAGTACAACAACGTCAATTCTCAACTGCTGGCCTTTGCGCTGGAAGCCGCCACGGGGGAATCCTTTGGGGATTATCTCGCTAGCCGCCTGTGGCAACCTCTGGGGGCAGAGGATACGTTCCTGTGGATGGATCGACCGGGGGGCAGCGCCAAGGCCTTTTGCTGCTTCTTTGCCACGGCCCCGGATTGGCTGCGGGTGGGGCACATGCTGTTGCGCCAAGGTAAGGTGGGCGACAAGCTGGTGATTCCGGCGGACTGGATTAACCAAATGCGCCAGGAGTCGCCCCTGGAACCCACCTACGGAATGCACCTGTGGATCAAAGCCCGCACCCCAGATTATCCCAATGTCAAATCGGCGTCCTCCGCGCCGTTTCTCGATTCCAAGGCATTCTACCTGGATGGCCGCCATCACCAGAAGGTGTATGTTTTGCCATCCTACGATTTGGTCATTGTGCGCCTTGGGGAAGACCCCCCAGCCTGGGATGATTCAGTGATTCCCAATGCCTTGATCCAGGACTTGGCAAGGCACGAATCCCCTTAGAAATGGGTCTCCCTGGCCCGTTCAGCCTGGATACCCGCCAGCCGAATCAGGATTGAGTGGCGGTGATCCGGTCAGCCCACGGAACGGCCTCGCTTGAGGCGCACCTGGGCTAATTCAATCGCGAGGTCGATGGCGGCGATCATACTGCTGGAGTCGGCGACGCCCTGTCCGGCAATGTCGAAGGCGGTGCCGTGGTCGGGAGAGGTGCGAATAAACGGCAGTCCCAAAGTAGTGTTCACCGCGCGATCAAAGGCCATCAGCTTCACCGGAATCAAACCCTGGTCGTGGTACAGCGCCAGGTAGGCATCGTGGGCGGATTCAATCGCACGGGATGCGGTGCCAAACCAGGCTTGTCCAGGCCTCACCCACAGGGTATCCGGCGGTGTGGGGCCATCCAGTTTCACTTGGGGATAGCGTTGGCGCTGGGCCTCCAGCCAGGGAAGCAGCCAGTCCTGTTCTTCGCGACCCAGTTGCCCCCCTTCGCCGCTGTGGGGGTTCAGTCCAGCGATGGCGATCCGGGGTTCGGCAATCCCAAAATCCTGCCGCAGGCTGCGGATCAGCAAATCTAGCTTTTGGGTCATCAGCCCCGGATTAAGCACCTGGGGCACCCACTGAAGGGGAATGTGCGTCGTCGCCAGCATCGTCCGTAGGGGCCAGCCCGTATGGGGAGATCGGGCCACAAAGGCCATCGCAAAGTCCTGGACATTGGCCCCCTCCGCCAGCAATTCCGTTTGGCCAGGGTAATCATGGCCCGCCGCTTTCCAGGCCGATTTGGCGATGGGCGCGGTGACAATGGCCTCAAACTGTCCGGACACCGTGGCGTCAATGGCGGCTTGCAGGTAGGCAAAACTAGCGGCTCCAGTGGCGGCACTCTCTTGCCCCCAGGCGAAATCACCCTCAGACAGGGAAGACGGCACCTCTACCAGCGTCACTGAATCCAGCTTGGGCCATGCCCGATCAGTCGATTGATTCCTCAAGTGAGCCAGGGTTCGTTCCACCACCGCCCCGTTGCCAAAGAGCGTCATCTCAGCCTGGGCTGACCAGTCCTTAGCGGCCAACGCCTTCAGCACCACCTCCGGGCCAATGCCAGCGGGATCCCCCAGGGGAATCGCCAGTCGGGGGCGCTGCGTGGGGGTCGTGAGGGCGTTAGGGGGCATGGATTCAGGGAACGTGGGCATCGGCGGCGTCACCATAACGGTCTAAAATAGGGGCGGCTTGCGGAATGAGCTTTGATCCCGGGGTTCTAGGCGCTGATCGAATAAAGCAGGGTTTTCACACCCAATTCATGGCGAGTTTGCGTTTAAATCGGGATTTGGATCCATCCATGTAGCCTTGAACTATCGATTTATCTGCTGTTGTAAGGAGATCTCCAAATGGGCGGCGAAATTTTTAGCACCTCTACTCTCATCTTTACCTTAACCCTGGTGGGGTTGGGGGCAGGCTTCCTGCTGCTGCGGATCCAGGGCGGCGAAGAGTAGATTTCTTCCCGACAGCCTACTGGGGGAATCCATCTGATATTCTTAGAGCAAGTTAACTTTTGTATCATTCCCCCATGAAAGTACTCGTTGTTGGCGCGACTGGCACCCTAGGCAGGCAAATCGTTCGCCGTGCGTTGGACGAAGGGCACGAGGTGCGTTGCATGGTCAGGAGCGCCCAGCGGGCGGGCTTTTTGCGGGAATGGGGGGTGGAACTGGTGCGGGGCAACCTCACCCAGCCCCATACCCTGCCCCCGGCCCTAGAGGGCGTAGATGCGGTGATTGATGCCGCCACGGCTCGCCCCTCAGAATCCGTGCAAACCGTGGACTGGCAGGGCAAGGTCAACCTGATCCAAGCCACCCAAGCCGCCGGAGTCAAGCGGTTTATCTTCATTTCCATCCTCAATTCTGAGAAATTTCCCCACGTTCCCCTGATGAACGTGAAGCGCTGCACCGAGAAGTTTCTGGCCGAATCTGGGCTGGACTACACCATTCTGCAACCCTGCGGCTTCCTCCAGGGCTTAATCGGCCAATACGCTATCCCCATTCTGGAAAAGCACTCCATCTGGGTGATGGGGGAAGCGGCTCCTACAGCGTATATGGACACCCAAGACATCGCGAAGTTTGCGGTCAAAGCCCTCACCACCCCCGAAACCGTGAACCGCACCTTTCCCCTGGCTGGGCCTCGCGCCTGGGGAGCCTACGAAATCATTCGCCTCTGTGAGCGCAAGTGCGGCCAAACCTCCAAGGTATCCCGTATTTCCCTCGATCTGCTGCGGGTGATTCGCAAAATCGCCTACTTCTTCCAGTGGGGCTGGAACTTTGCCGACCGCCTCGCCTTTGTGGAAGTGGTGTCTGGAACACAACCCCTGGATGCCCCCATGGAGGAGGTCTACCGCGCCTTTGACATGAACCCAGAGGACACCACCACCCTAGAAGACTACATGCAGGAATACTTCAGCCGCATTATGAAAAAGCTGAAGGAACTCGACTACGACCGCGACAAAGCCAGCAAGAAAAAGCTGCCCTTCTAGCCCGGGACGCTTTCCCTTGGCGTACCCTGGGGATTAGGGGTTAGGAAGCCTCGCCCCTGATGTCGTTTTGCTGGCTGGGTGTCATGGTTTCTGAATCCGCATCCCTCACCCAAATTCCGGTCCCCCTCAGCGTGGGCGGCTTGGTGGACTACATCAAAGCCCTGCTGGAGGAGGATCGGCAACTGCGCCAGGTGTGGGTGGTTGGAGAGGTTTCCAGCGCTAATAACCACAGTAAGGGACTATTTTTTAACCTCACGGATTTAGCGGGCAACGCGACGATTAGCTGCGTGGCTTGGCGTAGTCAGTTTCCCAAAATCAGCGCCCTGCCGAAGGTGGGGGAACAGGTGACGGTGCTGGGTACGGTGAAGGTCTACCCCCAGCGCAGCAGCTACCAAATCACGGTCTGGCAGGTGTTGCCCACGGGGGATGGCCTCAAGGCGCTCCGGTTGCGCCAGTTGAAGCAACGCCTAGAGGCCGAGGGCCTGTTTGACCCGCAGGAAAAGCGGCCCTTGCCCGCCCTGCCCCACGCCATTGCCGTGGTGTCGTCGCCCCAGGCCGCCGCTTGGGGGGATATTCAGCGATCTCTACGCCAGCACCATCCCGGTCTGCAGGTAATCTTTTCCCCCGCCATCGTCCAGGGGGAGAGTGCACCGGATTCCATCGTGGCGGCCTTGGAACGGGTGACCCAGGATGGACGGGCGGAGGTGGTAATTTTGGCCCGGGGCGGCGGGGCCAGTGAGGATCTCGACTGCTTTGACGATGAGCGGGTGGTGCGGGCGGTGGCCGATTGCCCCATTCCCGTGGTGACGGGCATTGGCCACCAGCGGGACGAATCCCTCGCCGACCTGGCGGCTGACCTGTGCGCCCACACCCCCACCGCCGCCGCCCTCGCCGCCGTGCCCGCCCTCGCCGATCTCGAAGCCGATCACCATCAGCGCCGGGAACAGGTACAGGCATTGGTGCAGGATGCCCTCGCCCAGGCCCAGACCGATCTTGAGGGGATGGGGCAGCGCCTACAACGGTTGCGGCTGGATCAACGGCTGGATCAACAGCAGGAACGGCTGAGGCAACTTCAGCACCGCCTCACCTACGCCGTCCAAGGGGAATTGCGCCGTGCCGCCGACCGCTGCCAAGCCCTCCGCGCCCACCTGATGACCCTCGACCCCGACACCGTGGTGCGGCGGGGCTATGCCCTGGTGAAGGACGAGGCCGGACAATTAGTCACCCAGGCCGACGCCCTCACCCCCGGCCAGCGGCTTCAGGTGCAACTGGCCCAGGGGGAAGTAACGGTTCAGGTCATCGCGTCCACGGACACAGGCGAGGACGTCCCGAGATCCGGTGACTCTGGCTAGCCCTTCACAATCGCCCCAAAGTTGGCCAATACCAGGGCGTGATTCCGTAATAAACCCAGCAGATTTAGGCGGTTTTGGCGGATGGCAGGATTTTCGTCCATTACCAAAACGCTGTTGGGGCCATCGAAGAAGCCGCTGACCACGGGGGCCGCTTGTTGTAAACCCGTGAGCAACTGTTGATAGTCGCGGCTGGCCTGGGCGGCTTGGGTTTGGGGCAGCAGAGTTTCTAGGGTATTCAAAAACGCTTGCTCAGCGGGGGATTGGAACTGCTGGGCATCCACCAACCCAGCCGGGTCGAGGACGCTGGTGGCTAGATCGCCCTGGGCGGCAAGGCGGGTGGCGCGAGTCACGGTTTCGTAAATGGTGGCGAGGCGACCATCCTGGCGAATGTCCTGAAGGAACAGCGCCCGATTCTTGGCATCGAGCAAATCCACCAAGGCCCGGTCGGCGTAAGTGGGATTGTCTTCTCCGAGGACGGCGTTCACGAGGTCGTAGTCAATGCCGAGTTCGCCCTGCATGAGAGTTTGCACCCGTTGCAGGAAAAAGTCGCGCAGTTGACCCAGCAGCGGTTCGGCGTCGGTAATGGGAACACCAGGATTGGCAACAGCATCGGCCACCACCTCCTGAAGCAGGGCTAACAGGTTGAGGGGCAACCCCGCCGCCCAGATGATGTTCACCACGGCATTGGCGGCGCGGCGCAGGGCAAAGGGGTCTGACGATCCGCTGGGCTTTTCGCCCAGGCTGAAGATGCTGACCAGGGTATCCAGCCGATCCGCCAGCCCCACGGCTTGGCCCACCAGGGTTTGGGGCAGTTGGTCGTGGGCACCCTGGGGGAGATAGTGCTCAAAAATAGCGGTGGCGACGGCTTCCGGCTCGCCGCTATGGCTAGCGTAGGTTTGGCCCATCACGCCCTGGAGTTCGGGGAATTCCCCCACCATTTGGGAGACCAGATCTGCCTTGCACAGGTGGGCGGCGCGTTGGATATGTTGGCTCGTTGCAGCCTCTACCCCAAGCTGGTCAGCAATGCGGGCGGCGATGGCTTCGATGCGCTGCACCTTGGCGGCCATGGAACCCAGCCGTTCCTCAAAGGTGACGGTTTCCAGCTTGGTGACGAAGTCTTCTAGGGGAACGGCTCGGTCGGCATCGAAGAAAAACTTGCCGTCCGACAGGCGGGCGCGGATCACCCTGGCGTTGCCCTCGGCGATAATGGCAGCTTTGGCCGGATCGCCGTTGGAAATGGTGATGAAGTAGGGCATGAGGTCAGCGGACTGGGCCGACTTCCGCACCGGGAAATAGCGCTGGTGGCTCTCCATTTCCATGGTGGCCACTTCTGGCGGCAGATCCAAAAATTCCGCGTCAAACTGACCCACAACGGCGGTGGGCCACTCGACTAGATGTGTGACTTCATCGAGCAGGGATTCCGAAATCACGGGCACCCCGCCGAGTTTTTTAGCGGTTTCCTCCACCTGTTTTTGGATCAGCAGCCGACGAGCCACGGGATCAATTTCCACAAAGGCGTGGCGCAGGGTTTCTACGTAGTCCTGGGCCTGCTTGAGGGGTAGGGGTTCCGGGGACAAAACGCGATGTCCCTGGGACTGGCGTCCGCTCTGGTAGGTAATCGAGCCATTGTCCAGGGTGA
>JALQST010000117.1 GCA_023264315.1 Nodosilinea sp. BSH.14 | reverse complement strand
GAAGGTCTAGAGCTAGAAATCCCGCCAAATACTAGCTGAATTGCCATATTGAGAATTGCTGCTGCTTCGGTGGCCATGCCCCTAGCTCGGGGAGAATTTGCTAGGCTCAGGGAGTTGCTGCACACGGTGTTACCACATCGATTTCCCATGGGTCTTGTTTCTGTCGATCCTGAGCCTTCCCGTCACCGTTCTTGGCCTGTAATTGGGCCGGTGATGAATGATCGATCCGCTCCCTGGGGGCCACCAGCATCCAAGCGGCCCACGCCCCTTCGGATCTGGCTCCATACCCTCGGGCACCTGCTGATGGGCGGCACCCTGGCGGTGGGGCTGGTGGTGGGCCTGGGGGTATGGCGGTCGGGGCAACGGTTTTTGCAAGACTTACCCGCCCTCTTTCTGCCCGTGGTGACAGAACCCCAAGCCGACGTGCGGACGGTGGTGGTGCAGCAGTTGCGCGGGGCCAGCGAGCTCACGACGGCCATTTTTACCATGGAGGCCATCGTACCGGCCCAGAGTGATCGCACCCTGGCGGGCTATGTCCTGGGTTCCACCAACCTGATTTACATTGCCTATGGCGAGGTGCGGGCGGGGGTGGATCTAGCGCAAATTACCGTGGACGACGTGGATCTCACAGGCGAATCGGCCATTCGTGTTACCCTGCCGCCGCCGCAAATTTTGGATAGCAAGTTAGACCTAGACCAGTCTACGGTGTACCGCTACGACCGAGGCTGGCTGAATCTTGGGCCAGACAACGCGCCCCAACTGCAAACCCTGGCCCAGCAGGAGGCCCTCGCCAAAATTACCGCTGCCGCCTGCACCACGGGCCTGCTAGAGGAAGCCAATCATCGCGCTGAGATCACCGTGGGGCAACTGTTATCCACCGCTGGCTTTGAATCGGTGGAGATCATCGCCCAGCCGCCCGCCGCCTGTGCAGACCTGGGTACCCTCAACCCATCCGTCAATCCATCCCTAAACCAATCGTCATCATTCCCTGGTCGATCTGAACTCACCTTAGCCATGGCTGGACTTTACCCATGATCCCTATCCATGTCCCTACTTTCGTCCTGCGATGCCGTTGGCGATACGGGATGTTAGGGGGGCAGAGGGAGGTGAGGCCGTCCGCACTGGACGATACTGGACGGGACTTGGTATAAACCCTAGGCAACCGCATTGGTAGTTTGGCGATGGTGGTATACGTTTTATTGTTCAATGCCCGCACCGACAACGAGGGCATCCACACCCTTCGGGTGGACGACTGCGAAGATATCGTGCTGATGTTTGAAAACAAGGACGATGCTACCCGCTTCGCCGTCATGCTGGAGGCCCAGGACTTTCCAGAGGCCAGCGTGGAAGCCATGGAGCAGGAGGATATTGAAGCCTTCTGCGACAGTGCTGGGTATGGCTTTAAGATCGTCCCCGAAGGTTCCCTGGCCATCCCCCCCGAGGGCCGCGTAGACGAACTGGACTGGGATCCCAACGCCGAGCTTGCCGCCGCTCCCCGCCACCCCGAGGTCGAAGAGAGCGGTTCGGCCCTCTCCCAATCCGAACTGGATCGCCTCCGCCAACAATTCGAGAACCTGCTGTAGAGAATCCCGCCTATGATGGGTGAGGTTTGGGAACACGCTAAACACCCCGTGGCAGAGTTCCCCTAGCCGACATGACGCCCCGTAGACAGGACGAAATTGGAAATGCCGATGCGAGATTACGTCGAGTGGATTGGGTTAATGGCCGTATCCGGCGGCTTGGCGGTGCTGCTGAATACCGTGTTTTTAAACGGTTCAGCCCATGCCCAGATGGCGACCCATAGCTTGGCCGTGTCCTCCACCCCCCTGGCAGAACTGTGCCTTTGGGGCGCTGTCCGTTCCCAGCCCTAGTCCAGGAATCATTGCGCAGAAACCGCAACCTTGCCACAATGAAAGGCAAGATTGTTAAGTATTGGAAACATTTTCAGCATGGGATTTCTGTCGATTCTGGGGCTGCTGATGGCGCTCTTTGGGCTGGGTTTGGTGATTTATTTCTTCACTGCCCGCCGCTACCAGTCCGCCAATTCCGTGGCCAACGCCTATGACCAGTGGACCCAGGACGGCATTCTCGAATTTTACTGGGGCGAGCACATTCACCTAGGGCACTACGGGTCGCCGCCGCGCCGCAAGTCCTTCCTGGCCGCCAAGGCTGATTTTGTCCATCAAATGGTGCGCTGGGGCGGGTTAGATCGTTTGCCAGCCGGGATGACTGTGCTGGATGTGGGTTGCGGCATTGGCGGCAGTGCCCGCATTTTGGCGCGGGACTACGGCTTTGCGGTGACGGGCGTGACCATCAGCCCCCAGCAGGTGCAGCGGGCGACGGAACTCACCCCCGCTGGAATTTCTGCCCAGTTCCAGGTGGATGACGCCATGAATTTGTCCTTCCCGGACGCCAGCTTTGACGTGGTGTGGTCGGTGGAGGCTGGCCCCCACATGCCCGATAAGGCCGTTTTTGCCAAGGAACTGATGCGGGTGCTGAAGCCTGGTGGCATTCTCGTGGTGGCGGACTGGAACCAGCGGGACGACCGGAAAAAGCCCCTGAATGTTTGGGAAAAGCCCGTCATGCAGCAGCTTTTGGATCAGTGGGCGCATCCCCAATTCGCCAGCATCGAAGGCTTTGCCGAACACCTGGAAGCCACGGGACTCGTCCAGGGCACCGTCACCACCGCCGATTGGACGCAGGAAACCCTGCCTTCTTGGATCGATTCCATCTGGCAGGGCATCGTGCGGCCCAAGGGGTTGATTAAGTTTGGCTTCTCCGGCTTCATCAAATCCCTGCGGGAAGTGCCCACCATTCTGCTGATGCGGTTGGCCTTTGGGGCGGGGCTGTGTCGGTTTGGCCTGTTTCGGGCAGTGCGGGGGTCGGGAGTCGGGAGTCGGGAGTTGGAATTGAGTAGCGGTAGGGGTGAGGTCTCCTCACCCTGATCAGAGGTCTCCTCACCCTGATCAACGGAGACACCTCAGGCGGAATCTCCTCACCCTGACCAGAAACGGTTACACGCTCCGACAGATGCACCCGTACAATGGAGGCGGTTCGGATGTGTCCCCAACGCTGTGCTATGCCTACGCCCCGCCTGATCATTATTGGCCTCGACTGCATGGAGCCGTCCCTGGTCTTTGAGCAGTGGCGGGAGGATTTGCCGAACCTGAGTCGGCTGATGGCCCAGGGGATATATGGCCCCATGGAGAGCAGCATTCCGGCGATTACGGTTCCGGCCTGGAGTTGCATGATGACCGGGCGAGATCCGGGGGAACTGGGCATCTACGGCTTTCGCAATCGGCGGGATCGGGACTATCACTCCATGGCGATTTCTGATGGGCGGGCGGTGAAATTTCCCCGCCTGTGGGACATTTTGGGAGAGGCGGGCTGGTCGGTGGCGGTGCTGAGTGTGCCCGGAACCTCGCCCCCCTACGCCGTGAACGGTTCCCTGGTGTCCTGCTTTCTCACCCCCAGTACCGAAGTGCCCTTTACCCATCCGCCGGAACTGGGCGACCAGATCAAAGCCTGGATGCCGGACTTCATGATGGATGTGCCCAATTTTCGCTCCGACGAAAAAGATCGCATCCTCGACAATCTCTATCGCCTCTGCGACCAGCGCTTTACCCTGGCGGAAAAACTCATCGACCAAGACCAGCCGGACTTTCTCATGCTGGTGGATATGGGCGTAGACCGTCTGCACCATGCCTTTTGGAAGCCCATGGATCCGCGTCATCCCCAGTACGAGCCGGATTCCCCCTTCGCCACTGCCATCCACGACTACTACGTCCATGTGGATAAACGGGTGGGGGAATTGCTGACCCACTGCGACGATGAGACCGCCGTGCTGGTGGTGTCCGATCACGGGGCGCAACCTTTGATGGGCGGCATTTGTATCAACGAATGGCTGATCAGCCAGGGCTATCTCACTCTAAAGGAAGCCCCCGACCAGGTGATGCCCCTCGACCAGGCGGCGGTGGATTGGGGCCAAACCCAGGTGTGGGGAGCCGGGGGCTACTACGCCCGGATTTTCTTCAACGTCAAGGGCCGCGAACCCCAGGGTAACGTGGCCATGGCCGACTATGACACCCTGCGCCAGGAACTCACCGAAAAGCTCAAAACCCTGACCGACCCCAGCGGTAATCCCTTGCCCATCAAGGTCTTCAAACCCCAGGACATCTACCAAAAGGTGCGCGGACGAGCCCCTGATTTGATTGTGTACTTTGACGATCTAGCTTGGCGTTCCGTTGGCAGCGTGGGCCTCCACAGCCTCTATACCGTCGAAAACGACACTGGCCCCGACGACGCCAACCACGCCCCCTTCGGCCTGATGATTTTCCACGACCCCGCCCAGCCCCAAAACGGTCGAGAACTGGAGGGCGCACAACTCTACGACGTGCTGCCTACGCTGCTGAATCGTTACGGCCTTACGCCCCCCGATGGGCTGCGGGGCAAGGTGTGGGGGCAAAACCGATGAAAATTCTGGAAGAGACGCCCTACCGGCTGCCCATTGAATTTCGGGAAGAATGCACATGGCAATTTCTAGTAGGGGCAAGCCTGGGGCTGGCGGCCTTGGTGGCGGTGCTGCTTTTTGGGGTTGAATCGTCGGCGCGAAGTATTCTCTATCTGCTCTTCGCCGGGGGCATTTCAGCCTACGCCTTCATCGAAAAAACCGCCTACGGCTGTTTAGCTGGGGCGGCCATTGCACGTTGGCTAGGAGGGTAAATCGATTGGCTGATCTGAGGATATGGCGCTGGTGGTGGATGGTGGGGCTAGCCGCCACGGTGGCCTTAATGGCGGGGCTGGGCCAGGGGGTAGCCCTAGCGCAGTTGCCCAGCCTAGGCGGATCGCAGGGCGGCCCACCCCTGGGGGTGCAGCGCATTGGGGTGCTGGAGGTAACGACCGTTGTCCTCGATGGCAATACGTTGTTCGACATTGCCTCTCCGGTGGTGTTCAACCGCAGCGAGCCGGGGGATTTAGTGCCGGTGGAGGTGCGGGCGCGGCAGGTGGAAACCCATCTCCAGCAGGTGGTGAGCCAAGCGCTGCAATATCGCAACCTGAACGGGGACCCGGAGATGTCGGAGGCGGATATTCGGGCGCTGATCCAGGTTCGCATGGAGGAAATCAACAAGCTGCCCGTGCTGCTGGCCACCGTGGGCAATTTGCCCGATCCCAGGGGGTTGCTGACGGTGATCGATAGCGATGCCCAGTACCACGGCCTCACCAAACTGGAACTGGCGGAAGTCTGGCACACGATTTTAGAAGAGGCCTTGCAGGATTCCCTGGTGGGTCGGCTGCCCGGTGCCCTGCAGCAGCGGCTACGACGGACGGGGCTAATGATATTGGCAGGGCTGCTGATCACCCTGGCCCTGGCGGGCATTTGGCAAATGTTGGGCTGGCACAAGCGCAGCCTAGAGCAACGCAAGGCAGAACAGAGACTCGGGCTGACCCCAAAACTGCCCTCCCCCCTCGAGGATCTACGGTCGTCGGTGTGGCACTACACCATTTCCCTCGATCACCGGCTGCAACTGGTGGCTTTCCTTCGCTGGCTGATGTTTTGGGGCATGGCCTTCGTTTGGATTATGGCCCTGGCGGGGGTGCTGTATCAATTTCCCCAAACCCGCCGCTATGCCGTCGGGCTGTTTTCCACACCGGCCCTGCTGCTGCTCACCTGGTTTGTGACGGGGTTGATCAACCGCGTGGCCAACCTCACCATCGACCGCATTGCCAGCGCCTGGGAAAAAAACGAACTGGGCAGTGCGGAAAATATCCAACAAAAGGCGATGCGGATTTCAACGATTACCCGCGCCACCAAGGGCTTTAAGACCACGGTGATCTATCTCCTGGCGCTGCTCTGGGTGTTGCAAACCCTGCGGCTGGCTCCAGCGTCACTGCTGGCGGTGGGGGCGTTGGCGGCCTTGGCCCTCTCCTTTGCAGCCCAGAATTTGGTGAAGGATTTGGTCAACGGGTTTTTAATTTTGCTGGAGGATCAGTACGCCATTGGCGATCTGGTGTCCACGGGGCAGGTGACGGGCATTGTGGAAAATCTCAACCTGCGGATTACCCAAATTCGCGGCGAGGATGGTCGCCTTGTCACCCTGCCCAATAGCCTCATTTCCCAGGTAGACAACCTCAGCCGCACCTGGTCGCGGGCCACCATTCGCTTTGATGTGGCCTACGACACCCCGGTGGATCACGCCCTGGCGGTGGTGCGCCACACCGCCCAGCAGATGGGCCAGGATCCCCACTGGGGCCACGCCATCCTCGACCCCATGGAAATGCTGGGGGTCGAGGCCCTCAGCCACGCTGGCATCACCCTCCTGCTGTGGATGCGCACCCGTCCGCTGAAGCAATTTTTAGTGGCCCGCGAGTTTCGCCGCCGCCTGCGCCTGGCCCTTGAGCAGGAGGGCATCGCCATTGGTATGCCCCATCAGGTTCTCGTGGGTGATGCCTCCCATGCCACCGAGGATCCCCTGGCCCTCGGCAGGGAAGCCCACGACTAACAGGGCCATGGTTTAATGGCCATGGCGTTCTGTGTTCAAGGTTGCTGAGGATGCTTGATTCCCATTTGGCTCTGTTGTCCCCGTCGCCGCCGTCGCCCTGGCCTCGGTTTGCGCTGCCCCTGAAACTGGCGGTACTGGCCTCTGGCAATGGCAGCAACCTAGAGGCCATCGCCCAGGCCATTGCCCAGGGCGATCTCCATGCCCAGATTCAGGTGGTGATCTACAACAACCCCAAGGCTAAGGTGGCGGAACGGGCGGATCGCCTGGGCTTGCCCAAGGTGTTGCTCAACCATCGCCACTACCCCAGCCGCGAAGCCCTCGACCAAGCCATCATCCAAACCGTGACCGACCATGGGGCCACCTGGGTGATTATGGCGGGCTGGATGCGCTGCGTTACCCAGGTATTGATCGACGCCTTTCCGGGCCAAGTGCTCAACATTCACCCCAGTTTGCTGCCCAGTTTTCCCGGCATTCACGCCGTGGAACAAGCCCTAGAGGCCGGGGTCAAGCTGTCGGGCTGCACCGTTCACCATGTGGAACTGAAGGTGGACAGCGGCCCGATTATCATCCAGGCGGTGGTGCCTGTGCTGCCGGGGGATACCGCCGATACCCTGCAAGCCCGCATTCAGGTACAGGAACACCGAATTTATTCCGCTGCCATTGCCCTGGCCGCCAGCCAAACCGCCTAGGCCAACCCCGCCGCCACCCCTTGCAGAATGGTCATGGGGCCGAGGGTTTTGAGCAGGGTCAGTTGGTCGTGGCTTTTGACCAGCAGCGACCCGGCAAACCCCAGGGAATTCACCGGAATCGACTGATAATGCTCCTGGCGACGGCTCACCACCATCATCCAGCGGCGGGTGGCCAGCAGGTTGTAGGGAAAGGCGGCGGCGGTGGCGCAGCGGTCGGCCCCGAGGCCATTCAGCAGGGCGTAGTAGGTGCTCAGCAAGGCGGTGGCGGTGGGCGGCGGTCCACCAAGTCCGGCGATGGCGTGGTGAAAGGGAAACTGGGGATGGCGGTGAATCGGTGGCCCGGATGGATCGGCCAAGGCGTTGAGGGGAAGTTGGCCCAGGGCCAGATCCACGGGCAACGGGCTGCCGTCGGGGCAGAGGGGCGGCGGCACCAGTTGCAGGTGCTTGTGGCGCTGGCTGGCTCCGGCGAGGCGGCCCCCGTTGTAAAAGGCCAGCCCGTCAATTTCCGCCATGGCCAGGGCGAGGGCGTCAAAGTCCGCTGCGGTGAGCCAGGTATCTTGTTCCTCAAAGGCCCGCGTCACCAGCAAAATATGGTGATCCACCACGTTGTACTTGTTCAGCAGGCAGAGGTGGCTGTCGGACAAGTCCGCCACAAATAAATCGGGGTCGTAGGGCAAAAATGGATTGACGGGCTTGCCCTGCCGTTGCTGGGTCGTCTGGGTGCGGTTATATCGCTCTTTTAGGGCTAGATTGGCCAAAATTCGCACTAAAAACCGCATTCCTCCCTGCTCCACAAACTCATACTCGGTTTGGATGGGCTGGAGTGCCCCACAGGCTAGGGCATGGCGAGTCTGGTGCTGGATTTTGCTCCACAGCACGCCCGGAGCCAAAGAATGCGTATCAGAACAAGCCATAGGAGTATTGGGGAATGCCTGTATCGACTGTATCAAACCACTGCCCCGCCCCAACGGCCTTGGGGCCATCGTCCGCCCTCGCATTCCGCCGTAAACCGTCCTGGGCCAGCCACAAAGTAATCCCCAGGGACCAAAAAATATGGCACGGTAGGAGAGTTCACTGCGCCACATGCGCTGAATGCCCATGCACTGAATGCAGTTTAGGAGCGCGTCTGAGGAGAAACTATGGTTGAGACAATTCGCGGCGTTTTACAGCCCATTGCTGACTGGTTTGCGGGGTTTGGCACCCCAGAGCCCATCGTTCACTGGGGCCATCCCCTGATGATGGGTATCGTCATTTTTGTCATGGGTTCCTACACCGCCTGGGCGGGCTGGCAGGGCCGTCTGGGACAAGATGCCGAAAAAAAGGCCGAGCAGCGCACCACCCACAAGCGCCTTGCCCTGTGGATGTTCACGTTCATTACCCTGGGCTACACCGGCGGCGTGCTGTCCTTGGTGATGCAGGGCCAACCCCTGTTTGAAAGCGCCCACTTTTGGACGGGCACCCTGGTGATTGGGCTGCTGGCCACCAATGGCGCGATTTCCATCACCAAATTCGGTGGCGGACAACCCGTCCTCCGCACCGTCCACGCCTACCTCGGCACCGTGGCCCTGGGGGTGATGTTCATCCACGCCT
>JALQST010000116.1:312-8834 GCA_023264315.1 Nodosilinea sp. BSH.14 | reverse complement strand
AATTAACCTCGGCATTGAAGCACCCGTGAAACAGGCGGTGCAGGAATCGGGGCTGGATTTTGACGCCATCGCGGCCCAGGAGGAGGAGCCCGGTTTGGGCAACGGTGGGCTAGGACGGCTAGCGGCTTGCTATATGGAGTCCATGGCCAGTTTGCAGATTCCCGCCATTGGCTACGGCATTCGCTACGAGTTCGGCATTTTTGACCAGCAAATTCGCGATGGCTGGCAGGTGGAAAGCACCGACAAATGGCTGCAATACGGCAACCCCTGGGAAATTGCCCACCCCGAATCCGCCGTCACCGTGGGCTTTGGCGGCCACACCGAGGGCTATGTGGATTCCGATGGCCGCTTCCGCAAGCGCTGGCTTCCGGCTAAGCAGGTGAAGGGTATCCCCTACGACACGCCGATTCCGGGCTATCGGGTCAACACCGTCAACACCCTGCGACTGTGGAAGGCGGAGGCGGTGGAATCCTTTGATTTCCAGTCCTTTAACGTGGGCGACTACTACGGGGCCGTCAACAGCAAGGTCACTTCAGAAAACATTTCCAAGGTGCTCTATCCCAACGACGAGCAGATTGAAGGGAAACAACTGCGCCTAGAGCAACAGTTTTTCTTTGTCTCCTGCGCCCTACAAGACATGATCCGCATCCACCTGGGGTCGGGCCGCAAGCTCAGCACCTTCCACGAAAAATTTACCGCCCAGCTCAACGACACCCACCCCGCCGTGGGCGTGGCCGAACTGATGCGCCTGCTGGTGGACGATCACGGCATGGGCTGGGACGAAGCCTGGAACGTCACCCGCCGCACCTTTGCCTATACCAATCACACCCTGCTGCCCGAAGCCCTAGAAAAATGGTCGGTTTCCCTGTTTGGCGGCATGTTGCCGCGCCATTTGGAAATCATCTACGAAATCAACCAGCATTTTATGGATCAGGTGCGGATTCAGTACCTCAATGATCCGGTCAAGCTCTCTAGCCTGTCGCTGATTGACGAATCAGGGCATCGCTATGTGCGGATGGCAAACCTGGCCAGCCTCGGTAGCTACGCCATCAACGGCGTGGCGGCGCTGCACACGGAACTGGTGAAACAGACCATCCTCAAGGACTTCCACGAGCTATTCCCCGGCAAAATCCACAACGTCACCAACGGCGTCACCCCCCGCCGCTGGATTGCCCTAGCCAACCCCCGCCTCGCCGCCCTGTATACGGAAAAAGTGGGCAACGGCTGGCTGCAAGACATGGATCAACTGCGCCAGCTCGAAGGCTACGCCGACGACGCCGGATTCCGGCAATACTGGCGGCAGATCAAGCACGACATCAAACAGGATCTCGCCGCCTACATCGGCCAGCACACGGGCATCACCGTCAACCCCGACTCCATGTTTGACGTGCAGGTGAAGCGCATCCACGAGTACAAGCGCCAGCACCTCAACGTCCTCCACATCATCACCCTCTACGAGCGCATCAAGCAAAACCCTAGCCTAGAGGTGACGCCGCGCACCTTCATCTTTGGCGGCAAGGCGGCTCCAGGCTACTTCATGGCCAAGCTGATGATCAAATTCATCACCGCCGTGGGGGATGTGATCAACAACGACCCCACCATCGGGGATCGGCTCAAGGTGGTGTTCCTGCCCGACTACAACGTCACCTTTGGCCAGCGGGTCTACCCCGCCGCAGACTTGTCCGAGCAAATTTCCACCGCCGGAAAGGAAGCCTCCGGCACCGGCAACATGAAGTTTTCCATGAACGGTGCCCTCACCATCGGCACCTTGGACGGGGCCAACGTGGAAATTCGCGAACTGGTGGGGGATGAAAACTTCTTCCTCTTCGGTCTCACCGCCGACCAAGTCCACGATCTCAAAGCCCACGGCTACAACCCCTGGGACTACTACCACGGCAACCCTCGCCTGAAGGAAACCATCGACCTGGTCAACTCCGGCTTCTTTGCCAAGGGCGATGGTGGCCTGTTCAAACCCCTCACCGACAACCTGCTCCACGGCGACCCCTACCTGCTCTTGGCCGACTACCAAAGCTACGTGAACGCGCAGGATCGGGCCGATGCCGTCTACCAAGACCCCGAAACCTGGTCGCGCATGTCCATCATCAACGCGGTGCGGATGGGCAAGTTCTCCAGCGACCGCTCCATCCGCGACTACTGCCGCCAAATCTGGCAGGTCGAACCCGTACCCATCGAACTCAAAGAGTACGTTCAATCCCAAGCCGGACTTCAGGTGTAGGCTCAAGGCTAACCACCGCTGATGTCGTCTACCTCGGCCCTAGCCTATGAAAATCCTGGTGCTCAATGCGGGCTCTAGCAGCCACAAAAGCTGTCTATTCGACCTCACCCAGGTCTCCGACCCCAGCCTTGCCCCCAGCCCCATCTGGCGAGCCGCGCTGGATTGGACCCACGCCGAGGGCCAGGTCGAACTTTCTGCCGAAACGGAAACGGGAGCTTCCCTCAAACAATCCCTCCCCATCACCAACAAGGCCAAGGGCATCGCCGCCATGCTGAAAACCCTGGTGGAAGGGGAAACCCAGGTGCTCGGAAGTCTGTCTGAGATCGACGGCGTCGGGCACCGGGTCGTCCACGGTGGGCGCGACTATGTAGATAGCGTCCGCATTGATGACGACGTGAAAGCGGCCATCCAACGGCTCATTCCCCTCGCCCCCGCCCACAACCCCGCCAATTTGCAGGGCATCCACGCCATCGAAGCCATCCTAGGCGACCTTCCCCAAGTGGCCGTCTTCGACACCGCCTTCCACGCCCGAATGCCCACCGCCGCCGCCACCTACCCCGGCCCCTACGCTTGGATCGACCAAGGCATCCAACGCTACGGCTTCCACGGCACCAGCCACCGCTACGTCGCCCAACGCGCCGCCAGTATGCTAGGACGAGACTTGGCTGAGCTAAAGCTGATCACCTGCCACCTGGGCAACGGCTGCTCCCTCGCCGCCGTGCAAAACGGCCACAGCATCGATACCACCATGGGCTTCACCCCCCTGGATGGGCTGATGATGGGCAGTCGCTCCGGCAGCGTCGATCCCGGCATCCTGATTCATCTCATCCGCCAGGAAGGCTACAGCGGCGATGCCCTGGATACACTGCTCAACAAAGAATCGGGCCTCAAGGGCATTTCCGGCCTCTCCAACGACCTGCGCCTGGTGATCGACGCCATGGAACAGGGCAACGACCGGGCCAAACTCGCCGTTGAGATATTCCTCCACCGCCTGCGCCGCGAAATCGGCTCCATGCTCGCCAGCCTCGGCGGCCTAGATGCCCTCGTCTTCACCGCTGGCATTGGTGAAAACAGCGCCCTCGTCTGGCAAAACGCCTGCGAACCCTTCGCCTTCCTCGGCCTCAAACTCCAGGACAACCCCTCTCGATCTGCCGCCGATCAAGACATCGCCGCGCTTGAATCCACCGTGCGCGTCCTCATCATCCACACCCAAGAAGAATGGGCCATCGCCCAAGCTTGTCTCACCCTAATCTGATGCCCATCCCTCTTTTCCCCGCCCTATTGGCCCGATAACATGAGCTGTGTAATCAATGGCCCAAAAGCTTGTAGTGCCGCTGGCAACACCGCCACTGTTGCCGCCGCCATAATGATCGTGGTCGCAATGCGTAGCAGCTTATCCGAGGCATTCTCATAGGTATCGAACTTGTAGTCCAATTTATCTAGGCGTTGCTCAAACTGCTCAAAGCGCTTATCCACCTGCTCAAAGCGCTTATCCACCTGCTCGAAGCGCTTATCCACCTGTTCAAAGCGTTGGTCAACATCGGCCTTGAAGGCTTGCAGTTCGCCTTTGAAGGACTGAAGTTCGGTCAGAACATCGGCGATGGTGGGTTCTCGGGAGGGCTGGGCTTGCATGGGGGATCAGGGAACGGGATAGCTGGATCTTAGCGAATCTAGGGTGATTCACGGGGCTTCGTTACTTCGTTGGCATGGAGCACGCGCTGGTAGTCTTCGGCGGTGAGTTTGCGTTCCATCAGGGCGGCAACGGCGGCTTCGGCGGAAACGTCTCCCCTCAGCAAATGGTAGACCTGTTGGCAGATGGGAATTGACACCTGTTCCCGCTGGGCAATGGCCATCAACACCTCTGTGGTGTTGACCCCCTCGGCGGTGCTGCCCAATTCTTCGAGGATGTGGGCGAGAGGCTTGCCCTGGGCCAAACCATAGCCCACCCGATAGTTGCGGCTGAGGGGGCTGGTGCAGGTGGCCAGCAGATCCCCCAATCCAGAGAGCCCGAGGAAGGTTTCGGGCTGTCCACCCAGGTGAGTGCCAATGCGCATCATCTCAGGCAGGGCACGGGTGATCAGGGCGGATCGGGCATTGGCCCCGAGGTTGAGACCCTCGCAGGCCCCGACGGCAATGGCAATCACGTTTTTGAGGGTGCCCCCCAGTTCGGCCCCGAGGGGATCGCTGCTGCGGTAGGTACGGAAATGATCGCAGGCAAAGAGGTGCTGCACGGCTTCGGCAGCGGTTTCGTTTTTACAGGCAATCACCGTGGCGGCGGGCAGACCCTGCTCAATTTCCTGGGACAGGTTCGGGCCAGATAGCACTGCCACGGCGTGGTCGGGAAAGGCGGCCTGGAAAATGCGGGAGGGGGTGAGGGTGGTCGCTGGATCGAGTCCCTTGGTGGCTGTGACTAGGATGGTTGTGGCAGGAATGGTTAGAATCTGGAGCTGGCTGACCAGGTCAGGCACCCCTTTCATAGAAATGGCGGAGACAATCACCTCCGCCCCCGCCACGGCTTCTGCCAAGGACAGCGCCCCCCGGCGTGACCACAGCCGCACCTGGTGGCCGTTGCCCGTGGCGATGTGGGCGAGGGCCTTCCCCCAGGCTCCACGACCGAGGATCGCCAGGTGGATGGGGTGGTGTTGGTAGGTCTCAAAAACCTCGGTGGGGGATGGGGGCGCGGGACGACTAGCGGTCATGGGGAGCCTGGAAGGGTCGAAAACGTTGGGCTAGGGGGCGATGCCATCATCTGTTGCCTAGGATCAGATGAACGGACGTTCCCCACGACCATTATCCGTCCTAGGACTGGCCTTGGGACTGGCCATTGGTATTCATGGCGCGCACCACCCAGGTGTCTTTGCTGCCGCCGCCCTGGGAGGAGTTGACCACCAGAGACCCCCGCTTGAGGGCCACGCGGGTGAGGCCACCGGGATTCACGTAGATATCTTTCCCGTAGAGAATATAGGGTCGCAGGTCTACGTGGCAGCCCTCAAAGCCGCCGTCGATCAAGGTGGGGACGCGGGAGAGGCAGAGGGTGGGCTGGGCAATGTAGCCTCTGGGGTTGGCGCGGATCCGGTCGGCAAATTCCAGCCTTTCTTCCTCGGTGGCATGGGGGCCGACGATCATGCCGTAGCCGCCGGAGGCGTTGGTGGCCTTCACCACCAGTTGGTCTAGGTTATCGAGGACGTGGGCCTGCTGGGTGGGGTCGTCACACAAAAAGGTGGGCACGTTGGGGATGATCTGGTCTTCGTCGAGGTAGTAGCGGATCATCTGGGGCACGTAGGCGTAGACCAGTTTGTCATCGGCCACCCCGGTACCGAGGGCATTGGCAATGGCCACCCGTCCGGCGCGGTAGACCTCCATCAGACCGGGCACCCCCAATAGGGAATCGGGCCGGAAAGCCTGGGGATCAATAAAGTCGTCATCAATGCGGCGATAGACCACATCCACCCGCTCTAGCCCCTTGGTGGTACGCATTTTTAGGTAGCCATCGGACACCACCAGATCGCGACCTTCCACCAGTTCCGCTCCAATTTGCTGGGCTAGGAAGGAATGCTCGAAGTAGGCGGAGTTGTACATCCCCGGCGTGAGTACCGCCACGCGGGGGTTAATCAGGGTTTCCGGGGCCAGGTTTAGCAGGGTTTCCAGGAGTTGGCTGGCATAGTCATCCACGGCGGCAATGTCCATGGCGGAAAACAGGTGGGGGAAGGTGGTCTTCATCACCCGCCGATTTTCTAGGACGTAGGAGACGCCAGAGGGACAGCGCATATTGTCCTCTAGGACGTACCAGGTGCCGTCTTGGTCGCGGACGAGATCTGTGCCGGTGATGTGGCACCAGATATCGTTGGGCGGTTGCAGCCCCATACAGGGTTTGAGAAAGCCGGGGGCGCTTTCCACCACATGGCGCGGAATGACGCCATCCTTGAGGATTTTTTGCTCGTTATACACGTCGTGGATGAAGCAGTTCAGGGCCTGGATCCGCTGTTTAAGCCCTTTTTCCAGCCAGACCCACTCGTGGCCGGGAACGATGCGGGGAATTACATCGAAGGGAAAAATCCGCTCGGTACCCTGGTTATCGCTGTAAACGTTGAAGGTGACACCCAGCTTAAACAGAGTCTTTTGGACGGCCTCCTGCCGCTGCTGCAACTCCATCAATGACAGCGCATTCACCCGCTTAATCAGCAGTTCCGCTTCCGGGCGAGGTTGGCCTTGGGCCACAAACAATTCATCGTAGAAGTCGCCGGGATTGTAGGCGTCGAATAGCACGGGTGCATCCTCCCAAGGGGTAGATAGCTTCCATCTTTACTGGTTGGCTGTGCCCCCAAGCTGTAGCTTAGGTTACGTCTTGAAGCCGCTCGGCCCTCAGGATGCCGCAAGGCTTGTCCAGGATCGATAAAAGAAAAACAGGGAAAACAAGGCGAGCAGGGCGCGGAACATGAGGGTGACGCTGGGATCTGGCAACTTGGGCAAATAGCGGGTGCTGCCCTGGACGCCCACCAGCCCCCCCAGGCCCAACAACGCCCCCGTGAGCGGTACCACATTACCCTGGAGGACATGCCAACCGCAGGCCGACAGGGCGGTGATCACAATCGCCCCCAGGCTGGTTTGAATCGCCACTTTAATGGTTTCCCGCAGCAGCAAAATTTGCAGCGGCACCATGACCACGCCGCCGCCCACGCCAAATAGTCCGGCGAGCAAGCCCGCTGTGCCGCCAATGAGGATTCGGGCTAGGGCGGGGTTCATCGGTTGTGCGGCCTGCGAAATTGTGGCTGAATCGGCAGTCTCCGCAGCATCGGCACCTTGCAACGATGCTTGGGCCACCACCCGCTTCTTGAGACCAATTAAATAGATATTGACCAGCAGGAAGAGGCCGAAAAACCCCAGCAGCAGGTATTCCGGGCTGTAGCTGGCTAAGGCCGTCCCCACAAAGGCCGTGACCACGGAGGGCAAGCCCAGCATCAGGACGTTTTGGATTTTGAGAAAACCCATGCGCCAGTTTTGCAGGCTTCCCCCCAAGGAAATGATCAAAATCGCCAGGGTGCTGGTGCCCACGGCCTCCACCCCCGACAGCCCCAGGGCCACCATCACCGGTACCATCACCGTGCCGCCGCCAATGCCCAGAAAGCCCGCCAGCACCCCGGCAAAGCTGCCCACCGCCAATAACACCGCTACGTTGCCCACCGATGTCCCCTAGTTCGCTGATGTCCATGATGTCGCTAAGACGACCTTAGCGCGACCGGCGATTCTGAGCCACCGTCAACACGATGGCGGCGAGGCGGGCGGAGGCTCCGGCGGGGCCACGGACGGCCCGGAGGTTCTCCCGCATGGCGGCGAGGGTATCGGGCTGGGTGAGGTAGCCCACGGCTTGGTCGGCCACGGTCTGGGGCTGGATGAGTCCCAGGAGTTCCGGTACGATTTCCGCCTTGGCCCACAGGTTCGGCCAAGCAAACAGACGCCCCTCCTGGTGAATGCGGCGCAGAATGATCGTGTTAATCCCCTTGGCAAAGGCATCCCCCACCAGGGGCAGGTTGGCCAGCAGCCCCGGAATGCCGTCCCAGGATTTCATGACCGAGAGTTTTTGGGTGGGGAGCAGCACGATCATTGGCACCCCCAAGGCCCCCAGTTCGGCGGTGTTGGCCCCCACGGTGGTGAGGCACAACTGACACTGGGCCATCAGATCGTAGGCGGGGTGGTGGGGCCAGAGGGTAATCTCAAGGCCGCTGGCGGTGCGCAGCACAGGGAGTGCGTCTGGCGCGGCAACGAGGGTGGCGGTGGTGGTGCCCTCAAACAGTCGGGTGTCGGGGTTTTGGGCCTCGTCGGCAAAGCGGGCCAGGGCTTCGGGGGTGAGCAGGGGGGCGAGGGGAATCACAAACCGGGCCTGGGGATAGTGGCGCTGGATGGCCTCGGCAGTGGCCACCAAAAACGGTAGTCCCACGCTCAGTTTGTTGGCCTTGGAACCGGGCATCAGGCCCACCAGGGTGTGTTCGGGGCGTAGACCGATGGCTTGGCGCAGGGTGTCTTCCTCGTCGCGGGAGGGGGCCACATCGGCCATCAGGTCGCCAATCACCTCGCACCGATGGCGAAAGCTAGCCGGAGCGGCCTCCACAATGCCGGGGGTCATACAGGCCATGCGATCCACCCAGCGATGCCAGCGGCCCTCCCATTCCGCGTAGATTACGGTGCCATAGCCCAGCCGTCGGCCCAAAATCACGGGGTAGACCTGGTCGCCGCCGAGGAACAGCACCACACCCTGGGGCCACCAGTCCCAGGCTTCAGCGGTTTTACC
>JALQST010000116.1:0-269 GCA_023264315.1 Nodosilinea sp. BSH.14 | reverse complement strand
AAAAATGGGCCGCCCCCTGCACCCGATCCACCCCTGGAATTTGCGTCGCCATGGCCACCTCGCGCCCGGAGGCATTGCTACAGGGGGACAACACCACGGAAATTCGCAGGTTCCAATCCCCCTCAGCCTGTGCCCGCAACGCCTGCACCACAGGCCGCACCCAGGTCGAAATTTCCCCCGGCCCATTGGACAAAATCAAGATGTCTATGTTCTGGCCATGACTGTTCTGGCCCTTGCTGTTCTGGCCATCGGTCATCGGCCCGCTTATC
>JALQST010000115.1 GCA_023264315.1 Nodosilinea sp. BSH.14 | reverse complement strand
TAGTCATACTGAGAATTGCTGGCATCGCGCTAGGGTGATGGATGAAAATGCAATGCTGTGCCATGTCTAACGCCCTGAGCCTAACGGCCTACGATCTGTGGAAGGAATACAACCGGGTGCCCGTGGTGCAGGGGGTGAGCTTTGCCCTGCATCCGGGGGAAATTGTGGGACTGCTGGGGCCAAACGGGGCCGGAAAAACCACCACCGTGGGGATGCTGTTTGGCACAGTGATCCCCACCCGGGGCTTTGTGCAGCTTGGCCCCTGGCAAATTCCGGCCCAGGCGGCCCAGGCCCGCGCCCAGATGGGCATCGTTACCCAAGACGATTTTACGGTGTTCAAAAACCTCACTCACTTTGCCCACCACTACCGCATCACCGGGACAGCGGCCAAGCAGCGGGCCGGGGAATTGCTGGATTTGGTGAACCTCTCTGACCGCGCCACGGCCCAGGTGGATGAACTGTCGGGCGGGATGAAGCGGCGGCTGGTGTTGGCCCGTGCTCTGTTGAATCGGCCCCAGGTTATCTTTTTGGACGAACCCACCACCGGGCTAGACCCCGATGCCCGTCAAGACTTTTGGCGGCTCGTGCTGCACCTCAAGGCCCAGGGCTGCGGCATTTTGCTGACGACGCACTATATGGACGAGGCCCAACGACTGTGTGATCGGCTGCTGTTGCTGCAACAGGGCCAGGTGATTGACGAAGGCACCCCCGACGACCTGATTTTGCGGGTGATGGGCCGCGAAATTGCCGAGGTGGAGGGCGTCCCGGAGGAGGTGATCAAATCCCTAGGGGAAAAGGCCGGGGTGTGGTCACGATCCTTTGGCAATGGCTACCTGGTTGCCCTACCCGACGACGACCCCGAAACCCTGCGGAGCCAGCTTGAAGCCCACCATCCCCGCCGCCTGCTGCGCCGACAGGCTAACTTAGAAGATGTGTTTCTGCGCCTCACCGGGAGCCTGCTGGAATGAAAGCCATCGCCGGACTGAAGCCCGTTTCTGTTACCCCTTGGGGGGTCTATTCCGTGTGGTGGCGGCACTTCCAGGTCTACCGCAGTACGTGGCTAGTGAACTGCCTGCCCCCCATTTCCGAGCCGATTGTCTACCTGTTGGCCTTTGGCTATGGCCTGACGCCGCTGATTGGCGAAGTGCAGCACCTCGGCCAGCCCGTGCCCTATCCCCAGTTCCTAGCACCGGGGATGATCGCCATTGGCGTTCTGTTTCAGTCCTTTTTTGAGGGAGCCTACAGCAGCTTCATTCGCCTCAACTTTCAGAAAACCTGGCAGGCGTTGCTAACCGCGCCCCTCAGCTACACCGATGTGTTTTTGGGGGACTGGTTTTGGGCGGCCACCAAGGGCAGCATCGCCGGATTCCTCACTGGATTGGTCGCCGTTTTGGCCCAACTCTACGACCTGTCCAGTTTGCTGTTGTCCCTGCCGCTGATTGGGATCGGGAGCCTGCTGTTTGGAGCCTTTGGCCTGCTGGTGGCGGGGGTGGTGAACAAGGTGGATCAGGTCAACGTTCCCATCTTCCTGATTGTGATCCCCATGTTCACCCTCTGCGGCACCTACTTTCCCCGCGATACCCTGCCGCCCCTGCTGGCCAAATTCGCCGGACTGCTGCCCCTGGCCTCCCTGGTGGATTTGCTGCGCTGGCCCCTCGGGTTGCCGCCCTGGTGGCCCCTATCGCTGCTGTGGCTGCTGGGCTGGATGGCCCTGATGGCCCGCCTTGCCGCCCTGCGAATCTACCCCCGCCTGTTTAGCTAGAGGAGTCTAGCTAGGCTTCTTTAGCTAGCCCCTAGCGCTGCACGGGATCGACCACCACCTCAACGGGGCTGGTTTGGCCCTGGGTGGACACGGCAAAACGGCGGGTGCTGATGAACTGAAGTTCGCCATCCACCGTAATCCGGGCCTGCACCGCGAGGGTCATGCGAGCATCGATCTGGTTGGGGTCATACACCAGTTCAAAGGGCATGGGTACCTGCTGCTCTCCCGTAATGGTGCTCTGACTGGCCAGGAGCACGGCGGGGGCATCGGCGCGGCTGACATCGACCAACTGCACCTCCACCACGGCGTTGGGGGGCAGGGCGATGCGGGGCAAGTAGGTTACGGTGCCCAGCACGGTGGATCGATCCGTTTGCACGATGTCATTCACCTCTAAGGTTTGGGATCCATCTCGGGTGAGGCTTACCTGCACCGAGGGGCTGGTGTCCGATCCGCCGTATTGGTAGTGGGTTCCCTCCACGCTGGAGATGGCCACGGCCCGTCCGGCATCCACCTCCAGCCGCCCCGTTTGGCGGTTAAACAGGTTGATATGGGGCTGCCCCTCCCGGGTGAACACCCGCACGGCATAGGTCACGGTGTTGCTGAACACCAGGGTGCCATCGGGAACGCCGCCGGGGACGCGCTCCGGGGTGGGCAGGGCGGCCCGTTCGCTGAGGGTGCTGCCCTCCACGATGTACCTCACATCCACACAGTTAACCATGTCTAGCGGGCATGGGCTCAGGCAGCGACCATCGTTGAAGCGAGGGTTTGCGGAGGCCAGCCCACCGGTTATCCCATTCACCACTTTAGCGAGGGCGAACCGGTCAGATCAGAAAGTTACTGAAACGGTAACAGGCCCAACCGGAACGTCCCCCCAGGGTCATCGGATGCCCCCTGGCTCAGGGAACAAAAGCCGCGATACCAGCCCGGTCAAAGGGGCTCAAAAATTCCCGTCTAAACCTGCAATTTTTGAGGGTCAACAGCCCATAATAGGGGTCGGAGCACAGAAGGGAGCGCAAGCCATGCCAAGAACGCCCAGTGAATACATTATTCATATGTTGTTTGATGGGGGCCACCACGAAGAAGTGCGCTTCTCCTCCATTCAAGATTTTCAAAAATGGTACAGCGGCGAACTGATGCCCAAGGCCAGTTCTGACGAGTTTATTACCGTGCCCCTGCCCAAGGTGAACCCGGGCGAATATATGGTGATTCGTCCTTCCCGCCTCACCGCCATCCGGGTGGAACCCGTCTTTAGTTCCAGCGTCGAACGATTTTAGGGTGCCCTGCAAGGCCGGGGCCGAGGATTAAATCAAATAGGGCAGGTGCTATGGGTAGACATCACGGAATGCCGCCGAGGGTTTGGCTGAGCCGCCTCGTCCTGGGTGGCCTGTTGGCAGGGGTTGCAGTGCCGGGGAGTGGTGAAGCCATGGCGGAAAATCTGCCTCCATCAGTGCCCGATCCATCGGTGACTGACCTGTCTAGACCCGAAACCTTTCTCCCAACACCATCTAGGGCCGATACCCCGGGGGCCATCCCGCCGCTGAGGGTGGCCCAATCGATGGTGGTGCCCACCCCCACCCCCGTCGCGCCCCTGCGCCCTGTCCCAGCGGCGGAGGCGGCGAATTTCTGGGCTTCGGTGCGTTTGCCCCAGGATCGCCGTCCGTTGCTTCAAGCGATTCGCCACAGCCTAACCTACTTGGCAACCCCCAAGGCCATGGCGGATTACCAGGCCCATCCCACCCCAGGTATCACCCGAGATCGGGTTGAGCGCAGTTTGCGACGCCTGCGACAACTCGTGCAAAACAGTCCTAACGATGCGGCTTTCCAGGCGGCCCTAGGGCGGGAGTTTGCCCTGTATCAATCCACAGGTCGGGATGGGGAGGGCACCGTTGGCTTTACGGGCTACTTTGAACCCTACTATCGGGCTAGCCCTGTCCCCACCGCAGACTACCGCTATCCCCTCTATCGTCGCCCCGCCGATCTTGACCGCTGGCCCCAGCCCCACCCCACCCGTCTGCAATTGGAGGGTACCGATGGCTTGCAGGGTAGCTTTGGCCCGCTGCAAGGGCTGGAATTGGTATGGCTGGCCAGTCGCCTAGAAGCCTTTCTGGTGCAGGTGCAGGGGTCAGCCAAACTGGGGTTCCCCGATGGCCGCGTCATGACTGTGGGCTATGCCGGACGCACCGACTACCCCTACACCAGTATTGGCCGCGCCCTGGTAGAAGACGGGAAAATTGCCGCCGAAAACCTGTCCTTGCCTAACCTATTGGCTTATTTCGAGGCCCATCCCGAGCAGCTTGATATCTACATCCCGCAAAATGAGCGGTTTATTTTCTTTCGATCCACCGATGGTGGCCCACCCACCGGGAGCCTTAGCGTTCCTGTGACGGCGGGGCACTCCATCGCCACGGACAAATCCCTGATGCCACCCGGGGCCATGGCCATTATCCAAGCTCCCCTGCCCCAACGCACCCCCGATGGATGGACGAGCGAACCGACCACCCGTCTGGTGCTGGATCAAGACACGGGAGGAGCGATCATTGGCCCCGGGCGTGTGGATCTCTTTGTGGGGTCTGGCTCCGAGGCGGGGGAGTTAGCCGGTCGCATCAATACCCCCGGCCATCTCTACTACCTCCTGTTGCGGTAGTTGGGCTAGGGATGGCTCAATGCCTCGCTTTAACCGGAAACTCGATCCGTCACCGATTGACCGTGGGAGGGTAGTCCTTCCGCTTCGGTCAGCACCGCGATGGCCTCGGAAACGTCCTGAAGGGCCTTGGGGGTGTATTGAAGCAGGCTGGAATGCTTCATGAAGGTTTCGGTGCAGAGGGGCGAGGCATAGCGGGCCGCGCCGGAGGTGGGTAGGGTGTGGTTTGGCCCTGCTAGATAGTCGCCGATAGCTTCGGGGGTGGAATGACCGAGGAAAATCGCCCCCGCATGGCGAATCTGATCGAGCAGCGCCCAGGGATCCTCAATCTCAAGCTGCAAGTGCTCTGGGGCAAACTGGTTCGAGAAATCCGCCGCCTGCTCTAGGGTGTCAACCACGACCGCGAGGCCATAGTTGGCGATGGACTTCTCGGTGAGGGTTTGGCGGGGGTGGTCGGCCAGTTGGCGGGCCACTGAAACCGCCACTGCCTCAGCGAGGGGGGCACTGGTGGTAATCAAAATCGATGCGGCTAGGGGGTCATGCTCGGCCTGGGCCAGCATATCCGTGGCCACATGGTTTGGGTTGGCGGTCTTGTCTGCAATCACCAACACCTCCGATGGACCTGCGAGGGAATCAATCCCCACGGCGCCAAACACCAGTTTCTTCGCGAGGGTAACGTAGATATTTCCCGGCCCTGTGATCACATCCACCGCTGGGATACTCTCGGTACCGTAGGCCAGCGCCCCAATGGCCTGGGCACCGCCGACGCGGTAGATCTCAGAAATCCCGGCCTCCTGAGCCGCCACCAACACTGCTGGCGTAATGGCCGCATCCGGGCCGGGGGGCGTTACCATGACAATCCGCGAAACCCCTGCCACCTTGGCCGGAATCGCGTTCATGAGCACGGTACTGGGGTAGGCGGCCCGACCACCGGGGATATAGATCCCCGCCCGATCTACCGGTGTGTAGCGCTTGCCCAGCACAACCCCGTTGTCTTCAAACTGCACCCAGCTTTTCGGGAGCCGCTGCCGGTGGAAGGCTTCGATGTTGCGACAGGCCACCCGCAGGCCATCCAACAGCGGCTTGCTGACCTGTTGATAGGCGGCATCCAGTTCGGCCCCCGTCACCCGCAAGGTCTCTGGGGTTAGCGAAACCCGGTCAAAGTCTTGGGTATACTGCACCAGAGCTTGGTCGCCCTGGCGTTTAACCGCGTGGAGAATCTCACGAACGGTCGCCTCTTTGTGAACAACCTGGTCGTCATGGGTGCGAGCACAGATACGCTGTAGCTCGGCCCGAGCCTCAGTGAGCTGATGGATGATGCGCAGCATTACGGCGAATGGGTTCGGATGGGTTGGCGGTGAACGGTGTAGGCCCACCCACAACGCCTAGGGAACGCCCCAGGTCAGTCGTTGTGTTCTATACAGGATAGTCGATTTCCAGACAAACTTGGGGCCGGCGCTGGGGGGCACGGCGGCCACTGGCGAGGGGTGGATCAATGTCTCAGAATCCTTCTCCAGCCGTTGAAGTCTGGGGGTGAGGTGGGGCGTTGGGCACACTCCGTCGGCCCTTGATCCGGGTTGACCTCAAAAATCCCCATCCCCGTTGCCATAAATCCCGACATCTGGTGCTAAGATGTTATATCCAGATCAAGCATATCTTGTTAAGCTAGGGCATACTGTGGCAAACATTAAGTCTGCGCTCAAGCGCATCGAAGTTGCCGAGCGGAATCGGCTCCGGAATCGTTCCTATAAGTCAGCGGTTAAAACACTCAGCAAATCCTACTTGGCGGCGGCTGAGGCCTACCAAGCTGACCCCACTCCAGAAAATTTGGCGGCGGCAGAGGCCAAGATGGCGACGGCCTACAGCAAAATTGACAAGGCCGTTAAGCGGGGGGTGCTCCATCCCAACACCGGGGCACGGAAAAAGTCTAGCTTGGCACAGGCACTGAAAACGAAGGATAGCCAAGGTACCGAAGCAGCGTCCTAGGAACGATTCGGGTCAAATATCGCCCCTGTTTTCTACGTTGCTGCCCCCCGACTATGCCGCTGGTTGACACCCACGTACATCTCAACTTCGACACATTTGCTGACGATCTTGACGATCTAGCTCAGGCTTGGCGAGAGGCTGGGATCGTGCGGATGGTGCATTCTTGCGTGGAGCCTAAGGACTTTCCATCGATGCAGGCCATTGCGGATCGGTTCCCTGAGCTTTCCCTAGCGGTGGGGCTGCATCCCTTGGATGTGGATCAGTGGGGGGCAGATACGGTGGCGGAAATCGGGCGACTGGCTCGGTCGGATAATCGGGTGGTGGCGATTGGGGAGACAGGGCTGGATTTCTTTAAGGCGGACAACGCTGAGGTTCAGCAGGACGCCTTTTGGGCACAGCTCACCCTGGCCTCCCAGATGTCCCTGCCGGTGATTATTCACTGTCGCGATGCGGCCCAGGCTACGGCCCAACTCATCCGTGAGTTTCAGGACACCGTTGGCCCCGTGACGGGGGTGATGCACTGCTGGGCCGGAACCCCAGAGGAAACCGAGTGGTTCCTCGACCTGGGGTTCTACATTAGTTTCAGCGGCATCGTCACGTTTAAAAACGCCCATCAGGTAAAAGCCTCGGCCCAAATCGTCCCGGACGACCGACTTCTGATCGAAACCGACTGTCCCTTTCTCTCTCCCGAACCCATGCGTAAGGAGCGACGCAACCAGCCCGCCTTTGTTGGCCATGTGGCTCGCTATTTGGCGGAACTGCGCCAGACGGAGATGTCCTCCTTGGCCGCAGTTACCACTCGCAATGCTTGGAATTTGTTCCAGTGGTCGGATCCCTTGCCTTCTCCTCTATGACCCTATTTCCCCGCTCCCTATCCTTCATAGCGCCATCGGTTAGTCACGGTGCTGACTAGCTGACGGTTTCGTTTGGATGCTTTCGTCTCAATCAAAGGCCACCCAGGCCCGGGCCTGACTCGCTTTAGGAAACCCATGACTGAACCTACCACCTACACCACTCCTAACTTTGTTCTTCCCGACCTAGTGGAGATCCAGCGATCCAGTTTCCGCTGGTTCCTGGAGGAAGGGCTAATCGAAGAACTGGAAAGTTTCTCCCCGATTACCGACTACACGGGCAAGCTGGAGCTGCACTTTTTGGGCAAACAGTACAAGCTGAAAAGCCCGAAGTACGACGTGGACGAGGCCAAGCGGCGGGACGCTACCTACTCGGTGCAGATGTATGTGCCCACGCGGTTGATTAACAAGGAAACCGGGGAAATTAAGGAGCAGGAGGTGTTCATCGGCGATCTGCCGCTGATGACCGACCGGGGTACCTTCATCATTAACGGGGCCGAGCGGGTGATCGTCAACCAGATCGTCCGTAGTCCTGGGGTGTACTACAAGTCGGAGACCGACAAAAATGGTCGCCGTACCTACAATGCCAACCTGATCCCCAACCGGGGCGCTTGGCTGAAGTTTGAGACCGACAAAAACGACCTGGTGTGGGTGCGGATTGACAAAACCCGCAAGCTGTCGGCCCAGGTGTTGCTGAAGGCACTGGGACTAAGCGACAACGAGATTTTCGACGCGCTGCGGAACCCGGAATATTTCCAAAAAACCATCGAAAAAGAAGGGCAATTCAGCGAAGAGGAAGCCCTGCTGGAGCTGTACCGCAAGCTGCGCCCTGGTGAACCGCCCACGGTGGCGGGGGGTGAGCAACTGCTGTTCTCCCGATTCCATGATCCCAAGCGCTATGACCTGGGCCGGGTAGGTCGCCACAAGCTGAACCGCAAGCTGCGGCTGAACGTGCCCGAAACCACGCGGGTGCTGACCCCCACGGACATCCTCACCGCCATCGACTACCTGATTAACCTGGAATTCGATATCGGCAGCATCGACGACATTGACCACCTGGGCAACCGTCGGGTGCGCTCCGTGGGCGAACTACTGCAAAACCAGGTGCGGGTGGGCCTCAACCGCCTAGAGCGGATTATTCGGGAACGGATGACGGTGTCCGATGCCGATTCCCTCACCCCGGCTTCCCTAGTGAACCCCAAGCCCCTGGTGGCGGCGATTAAGGAGTTCTTTGGCTCCAGCCAATTGTCCCAGTTCATGGATCAAACCAACCCCCTGGCGGAGTTGACCCACAAGCGCCGGATCAGCGCCCTCGGCCCCGGTGGTCTGACGCGGGAGCGGGCGGGCTTTGCGGTGCGCGACATTCACCCACTACGGCCGGATTTGCCCCATTGAAACGCCGGAAGGCCCCAACGCCGGATTGATTGGCTCCCTGGCCACCCACGCTCGGGTGAACGACTTCGGCTTCATCGAAACCCCCTTCTTCAAGGCGGAAAATGGCTGGGTGCGGAAGGACATTTCTCCGGTCTACATGACCGCCGACGAAGAGGACGATCTGCGGGTGGCTCCCGGCGACATTGCCACGGACGAAGAGGGCTACATCATCGGCGACA
>JALQST010000114.1 GCA_023264315.1 Nodosilinea sp. BSH.14 | reverse complement strand
CGTCGTAGTTGATGCCGGGGTCGGCATCGGCCACGGGACTAGGCGGTGGAGTCGTGGGTCGGGGTGCGGCTGCCGCAGGCTGGGGAGCCGCAGCGCGAGGGGCGGCATCGGCGGTGCTACTGGTACCGAGGGGAGCGGGGGCGGTCATGGGCAGGGTGGCGAAGGTTCCGGCGTTGTAGATGCGCTGGACGGTGAGTTCCGCCTGTTTTTCTTTGTAGCCTTCGGGCCGCTCCACGGTGTTCATGCCCAGGCGGCCTTCCAATAGAACACGCTGGCCAACTTGGTAATTATCTTGGATGTCCTGGGCCAGGTTGCCCCAGCCAACCACCTTCATTTGTCCCGCCGGATCACCGTCTCGCAGGGCTGGGAACTGCACCACAAACTCGGCTACGGGGGTTTGGGTATCGGAGGTGTAGCGGAGTTGGGGCGCTTGGATAATCTCCGCCAGGAGCATACAGTTGTTCATCGGGTGGTCTCCTTCATGCCCTGGGCTTGGTCAATAAACTGTTGAACTTGGCTATGATACTGGCTAAGGGTGGTCTCAAGCCAGTCTCGGTTTTGGCTGTTGCCGTACAGATGGACGAGGGGTTCCCCGGCATCGGGCAGTACTAGCACCCAATCGTCGGGGTTGTCTCCTACAATTTTAACCCCGTCGATCAGTTTTAGGCGCTCCTGGGGCGTGGTTTCCACCAAATGGCGCATGAGGGCACCCTTCACCGTCCAAGGACAGCGCAGGGTTTGGCGGCGATGGGCGATGCGGGGCAGGCCCGACCAAATTTGGCCGAGGGAATGGTCTTGCAGGCTCAGCATTTCGATCAGCTTGGCGATGCAGAACATGGCATCGAAGCCGGGGTGCAGTTCCGGGAAAATAAAGCCCATCTCGCCGCTGCCGCCGAGGACGACGTTGGAGTTTTCCTGGCAGGCTTGCATTAGGGCAGTGGGGTTGGCCTTGGTGCGAATCACCTGGCCCCCGTAGCGGCGGGCGATGTGTTCCACCGATCCCGACGCCTGCACCGGGACGACGATGGTGCCCCTCGGTCGGGCGGTCAGCATTAGGTGAGCCATCAGGGCCGTGAGGGTTTCGCCGCGAATTTGGGATCCCATTTCATCCACCAAAATTAACTGTTCGCCGTTGGCGGACACCTGCGCACCAAAGGTGGCCCGCAGCGCCTGCACCACCTGGCCCAGTTGGCCCAGCATCACCTCGCGTTCGTCGGGGGAGAGGGGCGACTGGCGCAGGCTGGCATTCAGCACCACGGCATCGCAGTCAAACTTGGCGAGGATCTGCGGCAGTACGGCCCCCGAAACGGCGTAGGCGTAGTCGATCACCACCTTGGCTTGGCTGTGGGTAACGGCCTCCACATTCAGGTGTTTTTCAAAGGCGGTGATGTAGGTGGACACCAGGCGGGCGGGCGCGGTGACGGAGCCAATTTCATCGATGGCGGCGCGGCGTAGGTCTTCCTTGAAGTAGGCCCCTTCGATTTTCTTTTCCTTGCCCTTGGCGATGTCAATGCCGCGCTCGTCGAAGAACTCGATCAACACTTGGTCGGGCCGGGTGGGATGGAGCCGCACATGGATGCCCCCCACCACGCCCATCTGTACCAGGGCCGTGCGGGCCACGGGAATGGCGGTGGATTCGAGGTTTTGGACGTTGATGCCCACGGACATTAGCCCCGCAATCAACGACCGAGACACCATGCGGGAGATGCTGCGCTGATCCCGCGAGACGGTGACGTGGGCACCGGGATTGAGGGTAGACCCGTAGGCGGCCCCCAACTTGACGGCAAATTCCGGCGTAATGTCGATATTGGCCAGACCGGAAACGCCCCGCTGCCCAAACAAATTGCGCTGGGCCGTGTTGCCCCAAATTAAATTGATGTTCAAGGTTGCGCCGGATTCAATCTGCTTGCTGGGCCACACCCGTACCCCAGGGCTAATCTGAGCCTCCTCGCCCACGCTGGAGAGCGGCCCAATTACCGCCCCCTCTAATACATGGGAACGCCGATCTACCCTGGCTCCCCGCGCAATGCTACAGGCCCGCAGGTGCACCTCATCCCCCACAATGGCCCCGTTCCAGATAATCGGTCGTTTCAAATCTGCATCGTTGCCAATGGTGACATTGTCGCCAATCACCGTCCCCGCTTCTAGAACCGTCCGCGCCCCGATGCGGCAGTTTTTGCCAATCATCACCGGAGGATGGAGTTGGGCGGTGGGGTCGATGTAGGTATTGTCGCCCACCCAGATTCCCGGCGAGGTTTCCGGGTAGGCGTAATCCACCACCACCCGACGGTAGAGGGCGTCGTACTGGGCTTCCCGGTAGGCTTCCAGGTGGCCCACATCGCACCAATAGCCCTCCGCCACATAGCCGTAGATCGGTTCGCCCTTCTCCAGCAGCAGGGGAAAGAGATCCTTGGAAAAATCGCATTCTTGATGGGGCGGCAGGTAATCTAACACCTCCGGCTCCAAAATGTAGGTGCCGGTATTGACCGTGTCGGAGAAAATTTCGCTGGTGGAAGGCTTTTCCAAAAAACGCTGGATCTTGCCGTCGGCGTTGGCAATCACCACGCCAAATTCAATGGGATTGGGCACGCGGGTGAGCACCAAGGTTGCCTTTGACCGCCGCTGCCGATGAAAGCGAATCGCCGCCTGGAGGTCAAAATCCGTGACGCTGTCGCCGCTGATCACCAAAAACGTGTCGTCCAATAAATCCGCGATATTTTTCACACAGCCCGCCGTGCCCAGGGGCTGATCCTCCTCCACGGCGTAGGTCATCTGCACCCCAAAGTCGCGACCGTCCTGGAAATAGTCGCGCATGATGTCGGGCAGATAGTGCAGCGTGGCAATCACCTCGTAGATGCCGTTGCGCTTCAGCAAATTCACCATGTGCTCGGCAATGGGGCGATTCAGAATCGGCACCATGGGCTTCGGTAAATCACAGGTGAGTGGACGCAACCGTGTCCCCGAACCGCCAGCCATTAGCACTGCACGCATCTGATTCTTCCTGCTACTCAACGTCGATCACGGGGCTATCTACCGAAATGCATGACGCCCCATCGGTCATAGACCTATCAGCCGTTATAGCTTGATCCGTCTCCCGTTGACTGTAGTCCTGCAACCATTGGCGCATTCCAGCCTCAGTGCAATCCACGATTTATCAGCGGAGCTAGCCACCGTGTTCACCGTATGACGGATAGCCTAGGGAAGAGGTGTTCCATTCCGCCCAGAACAGCCCAGCATTCGCTAAGGTTGGTACGTGATAGAGATACGGGGAACATGCCCCATCGTGAGGATCATCCATGGAAACCTTGTTGGTATTGCTTTTGGCTAGCGCCTATGGCGGCGGTGCCTGGAAGTTTTGGGCGGGCTTTAATCGCACCAACTTCAGTGAAGGCAAGGTGAAATTTACCCTGCTGTGGCCCCTATTTTTGGCCTTTAGCAAGTCCTACCGCGAAAACTTCAACCGCGCCCTCAAGGGTTAGGACGAGCACGAATGTCCTTACCTTCCGCCGATCCCTCCCCCTGGGGAGCCACCCTCCAGGCCGTGGCCCAGCGCTATAACCAAGAATTTTCGGGCCAACCCTTTGATTTGCCCCAGGAAATCGAGGAAATGCCCCTGTTCAAAGACTGGGTGGCCGGACGCCTAACGCCGCGCATTTCTACGCCCTTTTGGGAATCCATCAAACCCCACAAAAAAGAGCACTGCCTCGACATCGGCTGCGGCATCAGCTTTTTGGTCTACCCCTGGCGCGACTGGGACGCCCTGTTCCACGGCCACGACATCAGCAAGTTTGCCTGCAAAGCCGTCACCGCCCGGGGGCCACAGCTCAATTCCAAACTCTTCAAGGGGATGAAACAAGCCCCCGCCCACCGCTTGCAGGATCACTACGACCCCCACTTTTTCGATTTGGTGATTGCCACAGGGGTAAGTTGCTACTACCCCGCCGACTATTGGGATACGGTGCTGCAACAGGTGAAAAAAGTCCTCAAACCCAGTGGTCACTTTGTGTTCGATGCCCTCAACCCCGACGCGCCCCTCGCCGAAAGCTGGGCGATTCTAGAAACCTACCTAGGGTCGGAAGTACAGCTCGACGCCCTCGACCAGTGGCCTACCCTGGTGAAAGCCAACGGCGGACGGGTGGTTTCCCATCGCGATTACGAGTTGTTCCGGCTGTTCAAGGTGAAGTGGGACGGGTGATCCAATATGGTTTTCCGGACGGTGGCCATCCGGTACTGTGAGGCCAAGGAACTCTCACCTGGGCGGGTGACATTGGTACCAAGATGTAATTTCATGGAGTAAGCGCGTCAAGCGGGCCATTGTATGGTTAGTGGCCCAGATGGCGGCGGCGGACATTGCCCCCGGTGGTGCCGCTGACCCCGTCTGACGTTGCGGCCAATGTCGCCCAGTGTAGGAAAACGGTATCCCAATGACGATGCATAAGGATGGTATTGCCCCCCACGGTGGCACGCTAATCAATCGCCTGGTTTCCCCCGAAAAGGAAGCCCACTTTTTGGAGCATGCCAACAGTTTGCCCCGTGTGACCCTCGATGAGCGGGCCTTTTCCGACCTGGTGATGATTGCCATTGGCGGCTTTAGCCCCCTGAACGGCTTTATGAAAAAGGCTGATTACGATCCCGTCGTCACGGATATGCGCCTCGCTAATGGGTTGCCCTGGGCGGTGCCTGTCACCCTGTCGGTGACGGAGGAAGAAGCCGCGCCTCTGAAGGAAGGCTCTCTGGTGCGGCTGGATGACCCCACCGGACGCTTCGTGGGCGTGCTGGAACTGGAGGAAAAATACACCTACGACAAAGCCCGCGAGGCTATCAACGTCTACCGCACCGCCGAGGACAAGCACCCCGGCGTGAAGGTGGTCTACGAGCAGGGGGCCGTGAACCTGGCTGGCCCGATCTGGCTAATGCAGCGGGATCCCCATCCCCTGTTTCCGGCCTACCAAATTGACCCCGCCGCATCGAGGGCGATGTTCCGGGAGAAGGGATGGAACACCGTGGTGGGCTTCCAAACCCGCAACCCCATCCACCGCGCCCATGAGTACATTCAAAAGTGTGCCCTAGAAACCGTGGACGGCCTGTTTCTGCATCCCCTCGTTGGGGCCACCAAGTCCGACGACATCCCCGCCGATGTGCGGATGCGCTGCTACGAAATTATGGTGGAGCACTACTTCCCGCAGGATCGCGTTATTCTGGCCATCAACCCCTCCGCTATGCGCTACGCAGGCCCACGGGAAGCCATCTTCCACGCCCTGATTCGCAAAAACTATGGCTGCACCCACTTCATCGTCGGGCGCGACCACGCCGGGGTGGGCGACTACTACGGCACCTACGACGCCCAATACATCTTCGACGAGTTTGCCCCCGCCGAACTGGGCATTGTGCCGATGAAGTTTGAGCACGCCTTCTACTGCACCCGTACCCAGTCCATGGCCACGACCAAGACCAGTCCCAGCACCAAGGAGGAGCGCATCCACCTGTCTGGCACCAAGGTACGGGAAATGCTGCGCCGGGGAGAACTGCCCCCGCCGGAATTCTCCCGTCCTGAAGTCGCCGCAGAACTGGCCCGGGCCATGCGGGTGCCCGAAGCAGTCGGCTAAGGTATCCTCTACCTAGGGCACACCATCACTGGGGCAAACCATTCCGTGACACTGAATCGACGGACGTTTTTGCAAGGGGCGAGTCTGGCGCTAGGGGCGCTAGGCGTGGGGGGAGGTAGCCTGGTTTGGCCCACCCAGTACGCCCAAGCCCTCGGTACACCTGCCCGTCGCAAGCTCGCTCTGCTGATTGGTATTAACCCGTACCCAGATCGGGCCATCAGCGCAACGCCCGGTCAAGACGTCGCCCTCAAGGGTTGCCTCACTGATGTGGACATGCAGCGGCAGTTGCTCCTCCATCGGTTTGGCTTTGCGCCCCAGGATATCCTCACCCTCACCAACCAGGCGGCGACTCGCCAGGGCATCCTCAACGCCCTCGACCAGCACCTCGTTCAGCAGGCCCAGGCCGATGACGTGGTGCTGCTGCATTTCAGCGGCTACGGTAGCCAGGTGCGCTGGGACGGCAATCCAGGGCTGACCTACCGCACCTGGGTACCCGTGGACGGGCGTTTGCCCAGCAGTGATCAGCCCGCTTTCAATGACCTTTTAGAAGTAGAAATCGCGGCCATTCTGCGACGGATCGCCACCCAAAACCTCACCACGGTGATCGACGCCGGAAGTCAGGATACGGGCTATCTGCGCTGGGGCAATCTGAAGGTGCGATCCCGTCCTATGGTGCCCGTCGGCAACCGGCTGGAACCGTTTTTAGGCACGGTGGAGGGCGCTAGGGAAGGCGAAACCCCGTGGCCCGGTTTGCTGTTGCGGGCGAACACGCCTGGGAATCTCGTCCTAGAAGGCCCGTGGGATGGCTTTAGTGCGGGTCTATTTACCTATGCCCTCACCCAAAGCCTGTGGGAAGCCGTAGCGGATCCTAATCCTAAGGTGCTGATCCAGAGGATAGGAGATCGGCTCCAGGGCTGGACTGGGCCGGATCAAGTGCCAACCCTGGGAAATGTGCTGGTGCCCAAAGCCGTCACCATGCCCTACAGTTTACCCCCAGAACAGCCCAATGCCATTGGTATCGCGCAACCCACCCACCAACGCAGCCTAGACCTTTGGCTGGGTGGTCTCCCGCCGGAACTGCTGCCCTACCTCCAGCCCGGATCTCGGTTTACCATTCCCAATCCCTCTGCTACGGATGCCGTCACATCTACAGATGCCACCGTCACCGATCCCGCTACCGATCCCGGTTTAGACCTGCGCCTAGAGTCGCGCACGGGGCTGCATGGCATCGCCAAACCTGTGATAGCCGATGCCCCCCTTTCCACCACCGCCCAGCCAATCTATGAAAAGGTGAGACTGCTGCCCACCAACATTCCCCTCGGCGTGGCCCTGGATACTCAACTGAAGCGGGTGGAACGGGTGGATGCCACCAGCGCCTTAGCAGGGTTGCCCTTTGTCACCGCCCTTGCCGTGGGAGATCGCCATGCCGATGCGCTGTTTGGCCGCTTGCCCCTGGGGCCAGGGGGGCGTGCCGCTGAAGGCGACCGTTCTGCCGCAGATCTGCCCACGGAAAGCAGCTATGGCCTGTTTGCCCCCAACCGCACCCTGGTACCGGGCACCATGCTGGCCAAGGAGGAGGCCGTCAAAACCGCCATCACCCGCCTCACGCCCACCCTGCGATCGCTGCTGGCCCTGAAACTGGTTCGCCTGACGCAAAACCGCTTTGCTTCCGGCCTTGCCGTTTTGGTGGCGGTGGAAGCCGTCGGCCCCAAGCCCACGATGCTCCTGCGTCAACAAACCGAAGCCAGCCGCCGCACCCACCCCGGCCTCACCGATCCCGGCAACGGCCCCACCAGCCTCACCCTGTCGCGGGACACCCGGTTTCAATACCGCATCACCAACCACAGCGACGTGCCCCTCCATGTCCTCGTCGTCCGTTTCGATAGCCAGGGCGACTGTTCCGCCTTCATGGTTCCCCCCGAGGACGGACATGCCGCAGACAGCGCCCATCCAACCGACACCGATGGGTCAGTCGTGAGCCGTTTACCGCCCCTCACCCCCCGACAAACTCGCCTAGTACCTGCTAGTTCCAACGGTTGGGGCATCCTCGGCAATGTTAACCAGGTGGAAACCCATGTCATCCTCAGCCCGCGTCCCTTCCTGCATTCCCTGGAGGTGCTGGCCATTGATGACCCTGGGGCTCCCTTACCAACCGAGCCCCAACGGGTGAGCCAACCCCTCAAACTCGCCCAAGCCCTGCTGCAAGATCTCCACCGTCCAGACGCCGTCCCCGAAGGACGCAGTGCCACCGAGGTCTACGCCCTAAATCACCGTCAGTGGGCCACCCTGCCCGTCCACTATGGCATTACACCTCCGTAATTGCGCTCGCATTCTGCCATGGCTGCGCCCTTTTTAACCCAACTTGAGTCCTGCCGTGATCCCCAGGTGCTGTGGCCCTTGGCGGCGGGGCTATCGGTGCTGGCCCATGGGGCCTTGTGGCTGAGCCTGCAACCCTGGATCCGGCTGACACCCTCACCAGAACCGCCCCGAGCGATCTCGGTTCAACTGCTGCCCCTTGCCCCGGATCCCGAAGCCAATCCCGGCGTATCCCCAGCGCCATCCTCAACAGCCTCCCCCGATTCCGTTCCCGATCTAGCCCCCGTGCTAAATTCCGAAGCCTCCTCGGCGACCTCACCCACGCCTGAGGCTGTGCCTAGCTCGGCCCCAGCGCCCACCCCAAATCCTGCGCAGGACTCTACCATCCCGACTCCCGCGCCGACTCCCGCACCGACTCCCGCGCTGCCGATGGCCCCCGCACCGCAGGTCTCCTCCCCGCCGTTGGTGACACCGCCGCCCAGGGGCATTCCCCCGGCGAGTTCTCCACCGCCAACGGTCTCACCGCCTACGACAGTCTCGCCACCGCCTACGACGACGCCCTCAGCACCGGTGACACCGCCATCCCCCGTTGTGCCGCCATCCCCCGTTGCGCTGCCGCCAGCGGTGACATCGCCGCCCGCCGCCCCCAGCCCGACCGGGGGACAACTCCTTCCCCTCGGCCTGAGCCCCACCCCCTATGGACGGGATTGGCCCGATACACCGCCTCAGTTGTTGAGTACGGCAGGGATTAACCTTGCGCCCTGGCTGGCTGGCTGCGGGGTCACGGATTTAGGCGCGATGGCACCGCCAGGAACCACCGTCCAGATCCCGCTGCGGGTGAGGGTGGAGGCCGATGGCACAGTCTCCGCCGCCTATGTGGATGTCAGCAGCGGCCAACCCGCCCTAGATCACCTGGTCATCTGCCTAGGGCAGCGGCAACTGCGTTTGGCCCCGGCCTTGGTAGACGGACAGCCCCACGTCACCGATGCCTATCAGGTCGATATTCAGGTGCG